>CAZYRX010000007.1:0-60073 GCA_964649895.1 uncultured Halanaerobium sp. | reverse complement strand
ATCGTAAACCACAGGCTGCAGGTTTGAATCCTGTCACCGGCTCCATTTTTTACAGTTGTTTTGAACTTATGTTAGTATAATGTTATAATTAATATTGAATATAATATTTAAAATCAATTCAAAAATAACATAGAAAATTGCTTTCATTATTTTCTATGTTTTTATATATAAGGACGTGTAATATGTGAAGAAAACTAATAAAGAACAAAAAAATAAAAAAGAAATTAGTAACACTCAAGAAAGTAATAAAAAAACAAAAGTAGAAAAAGGATTAACAATTGCAACTTGGATAACCATCTTTGTTGTTTGGTATCTATTAACAAAATATGAGGTTTTTTCTCCAACTTTAGTCCCTTCTCCATTAAGAGTCATAAATGCTTTTTTTAGGATTTTGGAAAGAGGTTATAATGGAGATCCTCTTTGGATGCATCTTGGTGCAAGTTTCAGAAGGTTATTTTTAGCACTTTTCTTTGCAATATCTTCTGCAATACCTTTAGGTCTTTTAAGTGGCTATTTTAGCAAAATTGAAGCTGTAATCGACTCTATTGTTGAGTTTTACAGACCATTACCTCCACTTGCATATTATACACTTTTGATATTGTGGTTTGGAATAGATGATGAATCAAAAATAATATTATTATTCCTGGCAGCTTTTGCTCCTATCTATTTAGCCTGTGTATCTGCTGTAAGAAAAATCAATCAGAATTATATATTAAGTGCAAAATCATTAGGAGCTGACAAGCGTGATGTATTTTTTAAAATAGTATTGCCTGCTACAATGCCTGAGATATTTACAGGGATTAGGACTGCTTTTGGATTCTCATATACCACTTTAGTTTCAGCAGAAATGATAGCTGCTACTTCTGGTATAGGTTGGATGGTTTTAGATGCTTCAAATTTTTTAAAAAGTGATGTAATATTTGTAGGTATTATTATCATGGGTATAAGTGGAGTTTTAATTGATGCTGGATTAAGATTTCTGGAAAGAAAATTCGTTTTTTGGAAAGGCAAAGTTTAATAAAATATACATAAATTGATTACGGGAGGTTAATTATGAAAAGAAAAAAAGTTAAGATGATTTTTTTAGTTTTATTAATATTTTCAACAGCTCTATTTTTAACTGCCTGTGGTAATAACTCTGAACAGGCTGAACCATCAGCAGATTCTTTACCAGAAGAAATTAATTTTGGTATTCTTCGAGTTCCCAATGATGAAACAATCGCAATGGTAGAAGGCTATTTTGACGATTATTTTACAGACCAAGGAATTGAATGTAATTTTATTGTTTTTGATTCAGGAGCTGAAGCAAATCAGGCATTAGCTTCAGGAAGTATCGATTTTGCTACCATGGGAAATGTAAATGCTGTAACTTCTATCTCAAGAGATCTCGGTGTAGAGATGATTTGGATACATGAGGTATTGGGAGAAATTGAAGCACTGGCTGTTAAAGAAGATTCAGATATATATAGTGTTGAAGACCTGGCAGGCGAAAGAGTAGCGGTTCCATTTGCTTCAACTTGTCATTATGTACTATTAAATGCCCTGCAGGATGCAGGAGTTGAAGATCAAGTACAGTTGTTAGATATGCAGACTACAGAAATCGTAGCAGCCTGGCAGCGGGGGGATGTTAAAGCAGCATATTTATGGCAGCCAACTCTTGGTGAAGTATTGAAAACTGGTAGAGTAATTGTTAATAGTGAAGAAATGGCAGAAAGAGGATATATAACTGCAAATGTTGAAGTTGTAAGAACTGAATTCTCTGAAAAATATCCTGATTTAGTTGCTTCATTTATAACACTTCTTTCTGAGGCAGGAGATATTTACAGAGAAGATCCTGAGAGAGCAGCAGAAATAGTATCTCAGACACTCGAAATTACCCCTGAAGAGGCATTAAAGCAAATGCAGGGTTCAAGATGGCTTACTAGAGAAGAGGAGATCAGCAGCGAATTTTTAGGCACAAGTGAAGAAGCAGGCCATTTTGCAGTAGTCATGAAAAATACTTCTGATTTTTTACTTGAACAGGATTCTATTGACTATTCTCCAACCCAGGAAGAATTTAATGAATATGTAAACCCAGAATATATTGAAATGTCTTTAGAATAAAAGTTTAGACTAGAGTGGAAGGAAAATTGTAATGTCAAATATAGGTGATGTATTAATAGAAATCAGTAATTTAAGATCTGTATATGGAAAAGGTGAAGATTCTATTGTTGCTTTAGAAGATATAGATCTAGAAATTAGAAAAGGGGAATTTGTTGTTGTTTTGGGTCCTTCAGGTTGTGGGAAAAGTACTCTTTTAAAAACTATTGCAGGATATATTAAACCCAGCAGTGGTAAATGTTTAATGCAGGGTGAAATTATCAAAGGTCCTGACTGGCATAGAGGGGTTGTGTTTCAATCTTCAACTTTATATCCCTGGATGAGTGTTAAGGATAATGTAGAATTTGGTCCTAAAATGAGAGATCTTCCTAAAGAAGAAATTAAAGAAATAAGAGAATATTTTTTAGAACAAGTAAATCTGACAGGTTTTGGAGATAAAGCGACATTTGAACTTTCGGGTGGAATGAAGCAGAGAGTTGCTTTGGCAAGGGTGCTTGCAAATTATCCTCAAGTGATATTAATGGATGAACCATTTGGAGCTCTTGATGCACTAACTAGAAACAATATGCAGCGATTAATAAGAAAAATTTGGAAAGAAAATAACAGTACAATATTTTTTATTACTCATGATGTTGATGAAGCACTCGCGCTGGCAACTAGAATAGTAGTAATGTCTAAAAGACCTGGTAAAATATTAAAAAAATTTGATGTAGACTTTACACATACTTTATTTGATAAAGCTGATAAAAAAATTGAACAGGAAGATAAATATTTTAAAATTAAGGATGAAATATTAGATCTTATAAATAGTCAACTGTAAATTATAATGTTTAGTGTATTTAAATAATATATTATTTATATAAACCTCCAGTGAGATAATAATATGTATAAATTAAGTATTAATTTATCTTTATAAAAAAGGAGTTTCTTTAGATATAAAGAAATTAATAATATAGAGGAGGGGGTTATAATGAAAAAGATTTTAGTTGCTGTTGATGGTTCTCCAAGCTCAAAAAAAGCAGCAGAAAAAGCTGCTTTAATTGCTGATGCTGTTGATGCAGAAGTTACTTTAATTAATGTTATTACAGAGACTGTTACTACCCCGTCTAATGTTCTTTCATCATCACTTCCTATGGAACAATTGCAGGAAATGATGGATCAGGAGGAGAAAAAGTTAAAAGTAGAATCACAAAAAATTCTAGATGATGCTGCTGTATATTTTGAAGAAAAAGGTATGAAAGTTGAAAAAGTCATACAATATACGAATCCGGCAGATAAGATATGTGATTTTGCAGAAGAGGAAGGCTTTGATCTGATTGTTCTGGCTGATAAAGGACATGGAGTAAAACGATTCTTACTTGGAAGTATAAGTGATAAAGTTGTAAGACATGCAGATGTTTCAGTACTTGTAGTTAAATAAATATTATTTCATGACAATTATAAATAATATAAAAATATCCTGACTTTTGTCAGGATGTTTTTATATATTAAGAGGAGTGTTGTTATTTGGATTGTCCATTTTGTGAAATTCCAGAAAAAAATATAATAAAAGAAAATAAACTTTGTTTAGCAGTATATGATAAATATCCAGTTAGTAAAGGCCATATGCTTATAATAACGAAAAGGCATGTTAAAGACTATTTTGCAGCTTTAAAAACAGAAAAAAGTTCACTACTAGAGCTAATGGAGGAATGCAGAATTTTTTTAAAAAATAAATATAAACCTGATGGTTATAATGTAGGTTTGAATTGTGGAGCAGCTGCTGGACAGACGATTATGCATCTTCATCTTCATTTAATCCCTCGTTATATAAATGATATTGATGACCCAACTGGTGGAGTTCGTGGAGTTATTCCAGCAAAAAGAATTTATAGATCCAAAAGATAAGTCATCTATCTGTGATTTGTATCATTGACTGGCTGTGATATAAATTATAAAATATATATATCATTTTTGAGGAGGATTATAATTGATTGCATTATTGATTAATTTATTCGCATTAATTTTATTATTACTTTCTTTTTATTTTAATACTAAAAAGTCCAAACAATCATTAAAAAAAGCTTTATTTAAAGGACTTAGTCTGGCTCCACAATTAATTTCTTTAGTATTTATAATTGGTATTGTATTTGCATTTATTCCACCAGAGTTAATAAAAGATTATTTAGGGGGCGATTTCAATTTGGTTCAAGTTGGAGCAGCAGCTTTATTTGGTTCTTTAATGATGATTCCCAGTTTGTTAGCATTACCTTTAGCAGGCTCTTTAATTGATGCTGGAGCTTCTTATACTCCTGTCGCTGCATTTGTAACAACTTTAACAATGGTTGGTTTTGTTACAATACCGGTTGAACTGAAAGAATTAGGTAAAAAAATTACCATATATAGAAATGTTTTAGCGATAATCTTTGCTTTAATAATTTCTTTATTAATTGGGGTGTTTATGTGAGTCAAAATATAAAAAATAAAAAATCAAAAAATGAATTTAAATTAAAGAATTCAATTATTAAAATAATATTAACATTATTTTTTTGGATCTTTATTTTAGCTATATTAAAATATATAATACCTGAAAGATTTGGGAGTGCAGTAGATATGTCACTCAGATATGCTAACGAGATGATCTTGATTTTTCCAGCAGTACTTGTAATCATGGGGCTTGCGGATATTTGGGTACCTACAAATTTAGTTAAGCAGTATTTAGGAAATAAATCAGGATTACGCGGAAAATTTTTAGCTATTTTTTTGGGAACACTCCCGACTGGCCCAATGTATATTGCTTTTCCTATTGCTGCAGAATTATTGAGAAAAAAAGCAAGTTTAAGTAATATAATTATTTTTTTGGGTGTCTGGGCCTCTTTAAAAATACCTCAGTTGGGTATTGAAATTCAATTTATCGGTCTAAAATTTTCTGCACTAAGATTTATTTTTACTCTCATATCAATTATTATTATATCTTTAATAATGGAAAAAATTATAGATGTTGATAGATTAGAATTATAATTTATACTTAAATGATTTAGATTAAAAAGCTCGCCTATTAGTGAGCTTTTTCTTGCTGTTTATAACTATAAATGATAAAATTTAATTGAAGATTAAAAATATTTATAATGTTTTAGATATTTTTTTAATCTGATTATCTAAAACATCTACAAAATAAACATAATAATCAAAAAAATAAAAAGAAGTAATTTTTAAATTTACAAATATTTGTGATAATTATCTCAATATAGGGGGTGTTTCTCTTGTTTATTAATATATTAAAAGAAAACTGTCATGAATGTTATGCATGTGTCAGGAACTGTCCGGTCAGTGCTGTTAAAGTAAATAATGGTCGAGTTGAAGTTATGGAAGAAAGATGTATTAATTGTGGTAAATGTGTAGAGCTTTGTTCCCAGAATGCAAGAGAAATTATAAATAATTCTGAATTGATATTAAATATGCTTAAAGAAGATAAGAAGATTACTGCTGTATTAGCTCCCAGCTTTCCAGCATATAAAATTAACTGGCAGAAAAAAGATTGGGAGTTATTACTTAAAGAAATGAATTTTAAAGCTATACATGATGTTGCCTGGGGAGCAGAATTGGTAACTAAAGAATATATGAAAATAGTGGAAAAAAGCAGTGATACAGTAATATCTACTGCGTGCCCTGTTATTGTAAAACTTATTAATAAATATTATCCTAAGTTAACTAAATATCTGGCTTCTGTAGTTTCGCCTATGCAGGCTATTAGCAGATATTTAAAAAAAGTTGAACCTGATTTAGGAGTTGTAATAATTGGACCATGTCAGGCTAAAAAGTTAGAATTAGAAAAAGAAGAAAATGTAAAAGCGGTATTAACATTTAGTGAAGTTTTTTCTATAGCTGAAAATTTGAATATAAATTTAACTAAAAAAGAAGAAAAAAATGATAATAATATTCTAGAATTTGAATCACCTACTCAGGCAATAACTAAAAATTCACGATCCTTAGCAGTTGGAGGAGCTCTTTTTAATAAAGCAGCAGATTCTAAAAAGAATTCTGTGCATATAGAAGGAGAAAAGCAGGTTCTAGAATTTTTAGATGCACTTGAAAATAATGAAATTAATATTGATTTTGCTGATCTCCTCTTTTGTCAGGGTTGTCTTGATGGATTTGATCTAAGAACAAAAAACTATTATCTTAAGGAAAAAGCACTTTATGATTATATAGAAAGTAATGATAATTTTAATAATTATGATATAAGTAAGGCTGAAAAACTCAACTTATATCAGTCATTTGAATCTGAGGAAATAAGTTTAAGTTTACCAGATGAAAAAGAAATCTGGAATATCTTAAATAAGACGAACAAATTTAGTGAAGATGATCTTTTAGATTGTGGTGCATGTGGTTATAACAGCTGTAGAGATAAAGCTGTAGCAGTTTATCAAGGATTTGCTGAAGTTAATATTTGCCTACCATATTTATTAAGAGAAAAAAGAAAAGAAGTAAAAGAAATTCAGCAAATTAATAAGGATTTAGATCTCATTATTGATTCATCTTATGATGGTATTATGCTTTTAAATAAAGAAGGTAAAATAGATAAAATAAATCAAGCTTATCTAAAAATGCTTGATATTGAAATAGCTGAAATTAAAGGTAAATATTTAAAAGAATTAGAAGAGAAGTTAAATATATATCCTGCTTTTAATATCGAAAAACTTAAAGAAAAAGAAAAATTGACATTTGTTCAAAATACTTCTCAGGAAAAAAGAATATTGTTAACAGCGAAGGCAATAAGAAATTCAGATGGTATTTTAAAACAAATAATAATCAACGCTAGAGATTTGGCTGAATTGAATTCAATAAGTTCTAATAAAAAAAATCAAGTAGAAAATATTCCAGATTATATAATTTCAAAATCATCTGAAATGCAGAAGATATTAAAATTAGCTTCTAAGATTGCGAAAACTGATTCCACAGTTTTAATAACTGGAGAATCAGGAGTAGGTAAAGAAGTAATTGCAAAATATATATATGACCAAAGTGAAAAAAAGAATAATTTTGTGAAAATTAATTGTGCTGCAATACCTGAAACACTACTGGAATCAGAACTGTTTGGATATGAAAAAGGAGCTTTTAGTGGTGCAAGAAAGTCAGGTAAACCTGGCTTGATTGAAGAAGCTGATAAAGGCACGCTTTTTTTAGATGAAATAGGAGAACTGTCATTAAATATGCAGGCAAAATTATTACAAGTTCTCCAGGAGCATAGTGTTTTTAGAATTGGAAGTGTAAAACCAAAAGAAGTAGATTTTAGATTAATAGCTGCAACTAATCGAAATTTAGAAAAGATGGTAGCAGATAAAGAATTTCGTGAAGATCTTTATTATAGACTTAATGTACTTCCGATATGTATACCACCAATTAGAAAGAGAAAAGTAGATATACCTGCATTAGCCAAAAAAACTTTAACAGATTTATCAAAAAAATATGATAAAGAGATATCTATTAGTGATCAAGCTTTAGAAATACTAATAAAATATGATTGGCCGGGAAATGTAAGAGAAATAAATAATATTATAGAAAGATTAATTTTAACTATTGACAGTAATATTATCAGAAAAAAAGATGTAATTGCTTTATTAGAAAATGATTTTATTGATGGAGGTATTTCTGTGTCATCAATTATGCCTCTTTCTGAAGCAGTAGAAGAAGTGGAGAAAAAAATACTTGAAATGGCACAGCAAGGTGGGAAAAGCACTTATGAAATTGCAGATATGTTGAAAGTCAATCAATCTACAGTAGTAAGAAAGATTAATAAATATTTTAATTAATGCAGTAATGCATTATTGCAATGCAAAATTGCATTATAATAATTTAACTATTGTACTATAGTTCACAAAGGTTATGGTTAAAAATTAATAATTTATTTAAAACAGTAATGCAGAAATGCATTACTGTTTCTTTTTTAGTTCTAAATATCCTTTATAATACCTTAATATCAAAATTTATGTCCAATTTTATTAAAAAAATTTAAAAAATAAGACAAGTTAACTGCTTATATAACAGTTAATCTTATGATTATCTATATTTATAGAAAAAAACAGAAGAATAAGTTCAATGGCATATAATATGCAATAATATATAGTTAGATATTGTGATATTTTTCTTAAAAATATAATGTTCAGTATTTTTGTCTTAAAGCTTTTATTTATTAATTAAAATTTTTTAAAAAAGAAAGAGAAAATTATCACAAAAATAAATATTATCATAAGGAGGTCAATTATGTCAGCAGTTAAAGAATTTAAATTAAGTCAATATCAATCAGAACTTCAGACAATAGTTAGAAATTATGAAGAGGATGAGTTTTCATTGCTGGAAGTTCTTCATGAGGCTCAAGAACTTGTAGGTTATCTTCCAAAAGAAGTGCAGAAGATAATTGCAGACGAATTACACATTGCTCCTGGAAGAGTCAGCAGTGTTGTATCGTTTTATAATCATTTTTCTGAATCACCAAAAGGTGAATATCAAGTAGCTATTTGTAAAGGTACTGCATGTTATGTAAAAGGATCAAAAGAAATAATTGAAAAAATCGAAGAAAAATACGGTATATCTTCTGGAGAAACTACAGAAGATGGTAAATTGTCATTAGAAGTTGTACGCTGTTTAGGAGCATGTGGGCTATCTCCAGTTATGACAGTCAATGGAAAAGCACATGGACTACTAAATCCTGAAAAAGCTACAAAAATAATTGATAAATATTTAAATAACGAAATGAAGGAGGTATAAAATGCTTACTCAAGAAAAATTAACAGGAATACAAAAAGAATTAGAAAAAAAATACTCAGGTATTAAAAAAACAAGAATAATTATAGGCATGGGAACTTGTGGTATTGCAGCAGGTGCGGAAGAAATATGGTCGGCTGCAGAAAATGAACTAAAAAAGCAAAATCTTTATGATATAGAATTAGATCATACTGGCTGTATCGGTATCTGTGCTAGGGAACCAATTATGGAAATTCGTACTGATAATGTACGTTATATGTATGGAAATCTGGATGCTGAAAAGACTCAAGAAATAATAAAACAGCATATTATAGAAGGCAATGTTATAAACAGATGGTTGATTGATCAGCATGGAGATTTTTTTGAAAAACAGCAGCGTATAGTATTAAAAAATTGTGGGCATATAAACCCAGAAAATATAGAAGAAGCAATTGCAAATCATGGCTATCTTGCTCTCGCTAAAGCAGTTGAAGATTTAAGCCCTGAAGAAGTTAGAGAAATAATTAAAGATGCTAAATTAAGAGGGCGTGGAGGTGCTGGCTTTCCAACGGGGGTTAAATGGGAATTTGCCGCAGCCAAAAAAGGAGGCAATAAATACTTAATCTGTAATGCAGATGAAGGAGATCCTGGTGCTTTTATGGATAGAAGTATTTTAGAAGGAGATCCACACAGGTTATTAGAAGGTATGGCCATAGCCGGTTATGCGATAAATGCAGATAAGGGTTATATTTACTGTAGAGCTGAATATCCACTTGCAATTAAGAGATTAAAAAAAGCTATTAAAGATGCAGAAGATATGGGTTTACTGGGAGAAAATATTTTGGACAGTGATTTTAATTTTGATATTGAAATCAGATTGGGAGCAGGAGCATTTGTATGTGGAGAAGAAACTTCATTAATAGCTTCAATAGAAGGTAAAAGAGGAGAACCAAGACCTAAACCTCCATTTCCTACTGACTCTGGACTTCACGGCAAATCAACAGTTATTAACAATGTTGAGACACTTGCCAATGTTCCAGAGATAATTAGAAATGGAAGCAGCTGGTTTAAAACTTATGGAACTGAAGATAGTCCCGGAACAAAAGTATTTGCTTTGGCAGGTAAAATTAAAAATAACGGCCTTGTTGAAGTTCCTATGGGAACAAGTTTGGGAGAAATTGTCTTCGATATTGGCGGTGGTCTAGAAAATGATGGAGATTTTAAAGCAGCTCAAACTGGAGGGCCATCTGGAGGATGTATACCAGTAGAACATTTAAATGTACCTATAGATTATGACTCTTTAAAGGAGTTAGGAACTATAATGGGATCTGGTGGTTTAATAATTATGGATGATCAGACCTGTATGGTTGATCTTGCAAAATATTTTGTTGATTTTTGTAAAGATGAGTCCTGTGGTCAGTGTACTCCATGCAGAATTGGTACCACAAGAATGCTGGAAATTTTAGAAAAAATAAGTCAGGGTAAAGCTAAAATGGAAGATCTAGAACTTTTAATGGATATGGGAGAAAAAATCAAAGATTCTTCTTTCTGTGGACTTGGTCAGACATCTCCAAATCCTGTCTTAAGTACAATTAGATATTTTAAAGATGAGTATTTAAATCATATTGAAAATAAACACTGTGATTCTTCAGTATGTGCAGCTTTATTTACGTCTCCATGTCAAAATTCATGTCCTGCAAATGTTGATGTGCCAATGTATATTGATTTAATTAGACAGGGTAATTATAAAGAAGCATATAAAGTAATACAGGAAGAGAATCCACTTGTTCTAGTTTGTGGAAGGGTTTGTTATAATCTCTGTGAAAATTCCTGTAATAGAGGAGCAATGGATGAAGCACTTGCAATAAGGGAATTAAAAAGATTTGCTAGTGACTATTTGTTAAAAGAAGAAAATGGCTTTCCTGCTCCAGAAATTGAAGAGGAAAAAGATAAAAAAGTAGCAGTAGTTGGCTCCGGGCCTGCTGGACTGTCTGCAGCTTTTTATTTAAGGAAAAAAGGTTATCAGGTAACAATTTTTGAAGCAGAAACCGAGGTTGGTGGAATGCTAGCTTTAGGAATACCAGAATATAGACTTCCTAAAGATCTCCTAAATGAAGAAATAGGTATTTTAACAACGATGGGTGTAGATATAGTTGTAAATACAAAAATTGGTGAAGATCTAACTTTAGAAGAATTAAAAGAAGAAGGCTTCTGGGCTGTTTATCTTGCTGTTGGAGCTCAAGAAGATAGAAATTTATCTATTGAAGGTGAAGAACTTGAAGGAGTTTATTCAGCTTTAGAGATTTTAAGAAAAATAAATAAGGGTGGAAAAGTAGATGCAAAAAATAAAAAGATTGCAGTTATTGGTGGCGGAAATGCAGCAATTGATGTAGCAAGAAATATGGTAAGACTTGAGGCAGATGAAGTAAACATAGTTTACAGAAGA
Organism: uncultured Halanaerobium sp.; assembly: GCA_964649895.1. Classification (GTDB taxonomy): domain Bacteria; phylum Bacillota; class Halanaerobiia; order Halanaerobiales; family Halanaerobiaceae; genus Halanaerobium. Next base: position 48,804 of record CAZYRX010000007.1, on the reverse strand, counting down.
ACTAAAAAAGAAATGCCCGCTAATCATGAAGAAATTGAAGAAGCTGAGTATGAACAGGTAAATATATATACTCAAGTTAATCCGGTTAAGGTTCATGGTAGAGAGGGAAAAGCTGAAAAACTTGAATGTGTTAAAATTGAAGGTGGTAAATTTGATAAAAGTGGACGGAGAAGACCTTTAGAAGTTGAAGAATCAAACTTCTTTATTGATGCAGATATTGTGATATCTGCTATAGGTCAGCAGGTTGATAAATCATTTAACAGGGGTAAATTCAATATAGATTTGGCAGATGGTTCAACAATTGATGTAGGTCAGGATTACAAAACAAATGTATCCTGGATTTTTGCAGGAGGAGATTGTGTAACAGGGCCATCAACAGTTATCGAATCAATTCAGCAGGGAAAAGAAGCTGCAGCGGAAATCGATAAATATCTTGGTGGAGATGGAAATGTAGTAAACAAAAGTGAACGAAAAAGAAATATTACAGCACCTATTCTTGAAGAAGAAAGAGCAAGAATTAAAATGCCTACTATACTTCTCTCTGAAAGAAAAAAAGGATTCAAAGAAGTAGAAAAAGGGTATTCTTTAGATCAGGCAGTTGAAGAGGCCAAACGCTGTCTTCGCTGTGATGTTAAAGAAAAAGATGAGGAGGTAGTATAAATGAGTCAAGAAACAGTAAAATTGTTTATAGATGATGAAAAAATAGAAGTAGAATCTGATATAACTGTATTAGAAGCAGCAAGACAAATGGGAAAAGAAATACCTACACTCTGTTATCTTAAAGATAAAAACGTGATTGGAGCCTGCAGAATTTGCCTTATTGAAATCGAAAACACTGGAAAACTTGCAGCTTCATGTATAACTCCGGTAGCTGAAGATCTGAGGATTCAAACTAACACTAAGAGAGTTAGAGATACAAGAAAAATGAATCTTGAATTTCTACTTTCAAATCATGATATAGAATGTCCAACGTGTTTAAGTAATGAAGAATGTGATCTTCGACAAATAGCTGAAGAACTTGGTGTCAGAGAAATTAGATTTGAAGGTCAAAAAAGTAGTTTTAAAAAAGATAGCTCAACTCCCTCTATATTTAGAGATCCTGAAAAGTGTATTCTCTGCCGCCGCTGTGAAAGTATCTGCAGAGATGTGCAATCTGTAGAAGCAATAAATGCAGATGGTAGAGGTTTTGATACTGTAATTAGCACAACTTTCTTTGATAATCTAATGGAAAGTCCCTGCGTATTATGTGGTCAATGTACTCTAGTTTGTCCTACAGGAGCAATAACAGAAAGAGAATATATCGATGAGGTTTGGGAAGTATTAAGTGATCCTGAAAAACATGTTGTTGTTCAAACAGCTCCAGCCGTGAGAGTGGCATTATCAGAGGCATTTGGCGAAAAATCAGGGCAAATTTGCACAGGGAAAATGGTTGCTGCATTAAAAAAATTAGGTTTTGATAAAGTGTATGATACAAACTTTACAGCGGATTTAACAATAATGGAAGAAGGTACTGAATTAATTGAAAGAATCAAAAATGGTGGTGAGCTGCCTCTTTTCACCTCATGCAGTCCAGGCTGGATTAAATTTATTGAACAATACTATCCTGACTATCTGGACAATATCTCTTCATGTAAATCACCACAGCAGATGTTTGGTGCTCTTGTTAATTCATATTATCAAGAAAGAGAGGGAATAAATAGAGAAGATATTGCAGTGGTTTCAATTATGCCCTGTACGGCAAAAAAATTCGAAGCTCAAAGAGAGGAAATGGCTGGGGATGTAGATTATGTTTTAACAACTCGCGAACTAGCAAGAATGATTAAACAAGCGGGACTTAATTTGAATGATTTAGAAGAAGACGAATATGATAATTTAATGGGAAGCTCTACTGGTGCAGGTGCGATATTTGGCAGTACAGGTGGAGTAATGGAAGCTGCTCTTAGAACTGCTTATGAACTAATAACAGGCGAAGAATTGTTAGAAATAGATTTCGATGTATTAAGAGGTTTTGATGGATTAAAAACAGCAGCAGTTGATATTAATGGTTTAGAGGTCAAAGTTGCTGTGGCCCATGGTTTAGCAAATGCAAGAAAAGTATTTGAAATGATAAAAAATGGAGAAGAATTTCATTTTGTAGAATTTATGGCCTGTCCAGGTGGATGTCTTGGTGGTGGAGGTCAGCCTCTAAAAGCTACTGAAGAAGTACTTGCAAATAGAATGAAAGCGATATATGAGATTGATAAAAGCAAAAAGATCAGAAAATCTCATGAGAATCCATATATAAAGAAAATTTATGAAGAATATCTGGATCATCCTGGCAGTCATCTCGCTCATCAGCTCCTTCACACAGAATATGTTAAAAGAGAGATTTGAAGTTAAGTTTAAATATAATTAAATATTAAACTCTTAAATTAAACATCATTTAATTATGAAGTGTTGGTGCTGAAAAATCAGCTCTTCTCTATTGACATACAAATAAATAGATGTTAAACTTAATCTCAATAAAATAATAGTTTAAATAAAAATAGTCCTTTTAAATTAGTCCAGAGAGGCTAGCAAGGGTATATAGCTACGACTTTATTTTAATTAAATGATATATTTATATTTTAGATTAAAATAAAGTTCTGTATATTAATTAATATGTTATTAAACCTTCTTTCCATACTTTCTGGATAGAAGGTTTTCTTTTTATCTCATACTTTAACGATTTAATTCAGTAAATCTAAAAATTGGAGGTATTTAAATGGTTAATGGGAAACTTGTATTAGAAGATGGCAGTATTTTTGAAGGTCAAATATTTGGTGCTGCAGATCAAACAGGTGGAGAAATAGTTTTTAATACCAGTATGACAGGTTACCAGGAAATTCTGACAGATCCATCTTATAAAGGAGAAATTGTATGTATGACATATCCTTTGATTGGTAATTATGGTATAAATAAAGAAGATTTTGAATCTATCAAATCTCATGTTAACGGATTTATTGTAAGAGAATTTGCTGAAGAACCTGAAAACTGGAGAATTGAAAAAACACTAGAAAATTATTTAAAAGAAAATAATATTACAGCTATTTCCGGAATAGACACTAGGGCTTTAACAAAAATTTTAAGAAAACAGGGAACTATGAGAGGGATTATAACAGCAGAAAATTTAACTGATAAAGAGTTAATAAAGAAGGCGAAAAATGCCCCGGGACTTTCTGGAAGAGATCTAGTTTCACAGGTGAGCAGAAAAGAAGTAATAGAATATGGAGAAGATAAGAAATATAAAGTAGTTTTAGTAGACTGTGGAGCTAAAAATAATATTCAAAATTCATTATTAGAAAGAGATTGTTCAGTTATAAGAGTACCTGCTGTTAGCTCTGCAGAAAAAATACTCGAGTATAATCCAGATGGAGTAATATTCTCAAATGGACCGGGAGATCCAGAAGATGCTGATTATGCTGCTCAAACATTAAAAAATTTGTTAGGGGAAGTTCCTGTTTTTGGGATTTGTCTTGGCCATCAGCTGCTTGCAAGGGCCTGTGGAGCTGAAACATATAAATTAAAATTTGGCCATCGTGGTGCCAACCATCCTGTTAAAGATTTAGAAAGCGGTAGAGTATATATTAGTTCTCAAAATCACGGATTTGCTGTAAAAAATGAATCTCTTAGTGATTTAGATTTAAAGGTAACCCATATAAATGTTAATGATAAGACTATTGAAGGGGTTAGACATACAAAATATCCAGCTTTTTCAGTGCAGTATCATCCAGAAGCATCACCAGGTCCTGAAGACTCACACTATCTTTTTGATGATTTTATAAAAATGTTTAAAGGAGGAAAAGATGCCTAAAAGAGAAGATATAAATAAAGTTATGGTCATTGGTTCAGGTCCAATTATTATCGGTCAGGCTGCAGAATTTGATTATTCAGGTAGTCAGGCCTGTCGTGCTTTAAAAGAAGAAGGGCTTGAAGTAGTATTAGTTAACAGTAATCCGGCTACAATAATGACAGATGAAAATATGGCCGATCGAGTTTATATTGAGCCATTAACAGTAGAGAGTATTATAGAAATTTTAAAAAAAGAGAATCCAGATGGTTTAATTCCAACTTTAGGTGGACAGATTGCCTTAAATCTTGCAATTGATCTTGCAGAAACAAATATTTTAGAAGAATTGAATGTTGAACTTCTAGGTACTCCTATTAATACAATTGAAAGAGCAGAAGACAGAAATACTTTTAAAGATTTAATGGATCAAATAGGAGAGCCAGTACTTGATAGTAAAATAGCGGAAAATATTGATGAAGCTGCTGAAATAGCAAAAAACATTGGTTTTCCTGTTATTGTTAGACCTGCTTATACTATGGGAGGTACTGGTGGTGGAGTTGCAGATAACTTAGAAGAGCTAAAAGAAATTACTGCAAGAGGTTTTAAACACAGTTTGATCGGTCAGGTTTTGATAGAAAAAAGTATAAAAGGTTGGAAAGAAATTGAATATGAAGTAATGAGGGATGCTAATGATAACTGTATTGTTGTCTGTAATATGGAAAACTTTGATCCTGTAGGTGTACATACAGGTGATAGTATAGTTGTGGCACCAAGTCAGACATTAACAGATAAAGAATATCAAATGTTTAGAAGTTCAGCTCTTAAGATCATCAGAGCATTAGGAATTGAAGGTGGATGTAATGTTCAGTACGCCCTTGATCCAGATAGTTTTCAGTATTATATTATCGAGGTTAATCCAAGAGTTAGTAGATCAAGTGCACTGGCATCAAAGGCAACAGGTTATCCAATCGCTAAAGTATCTGCAAGAATAGCACTTGGTTATTCCCTAGATGAAATTGAAAATGCAATTACCGGAAAGACTACTGCATGTTTTGAACCCGCACTCGATTATGTGGTATTTAAAATTCCACGCTGGCCTTTTGATAAATTTCATTATGCCGATAGAGATTTAGGCACTCAAATGAAAGCTACCGGAGAAGTAATGTCAATAGAAAGAAATCTTGAAGCATCAATGTTAAAAGCAGTTAGATCACTTGAAATTGGAAGATATGGTTTTTATTTAGAGGAATTTAGAAAACTCAGTGATAAAGAAATTAAGGAATTTTTAGTTGCAGCAGATGATAACAGGTTATTTGTTATTGCAGAGGCATTAAGAAGAGGTTGGTCTGTAGATGAAGTACATCAGATAACTTCAATTAGTACGTTTTTCCTTCATAAAATAAAGAATATTATAGATATAGAAGATGAGCTGCAAAAGTTTAAAGGTAAATCTTTAAAAGCAGAAAAAGATTTATTATATTCGGCGAAAGAAAAGGGTTTTTCAGATTCTGAGATTGCACTTTTAACAAATAATACTGAAAATGAAGTTAAGGAATTAAGAAATAATTTGCATATTAATCCAGTATATAAAATGGTTGATACATGTGCTGCTGAATTTGAAGCTGAAACACCATATTATTACTCATCATATGAAAAAATAAATGAAGCTGAACCTACAGATAAAAAGAAGGTTATGGTTATCGGTTCAGGACCCATTCGCATTGGACAGGGTATAGAATTTGATTACTGTAGTGTGCATTCTGCCTGGTCATTAAATGAAGAGGGTTATGAATCAATTATAGTAAATAATAATCCTGAAACAGTAAGTACTGATTTTGATACTTCAGATCGCCTCTATTTTGAACCATTAACTAAAGAAGATATAATGCATATCATTGAAAATGAGAAGCCAGAAGGGGTTATTGTTCAATTTGGAGGACAGACCGCAGTTAATCTTGCGGCATCACTTGCAGAAGAAGGTGTTAAGATTTTAGGGACTTCAGTTGATTCAATAGATTTAGCTGAGGATCGGGATAGATTTATTGACCTACTTGATAGTTTAAATATACCTACTCCTGTTGGCAAGACTGCAGCTTCTCTCGAAGAGGCAGAAAAAATTGCAGCAGAAATTAATTATCCTGTATTAGTAAGACCTTCATATGTGCTTGGCGGTAGGGCGATGGAGGTTGTATATAATGAAAGCGAATTAGAAGAATACATGAAAAATGCCGTAAAAGTATCTCCTGACAGACCAGTACTGGTTGATAGATATCTTACAGGAACAGAAATTGAAGTAGATGCAATTTCTGATGGAGAAACAGTAATAATACCTGGTATTATGGAACATGTTGAGAGAGCAGGAGTTCATTCTGGTGATAGTATTGCGGTTTATCCTCCACATCAGCTATCGGATAAACTAAAAGAAAAAGTAATAGAACATACTATAAAAATCAGCAGAGCATTAAATGTTAAAGGAGTATTGAATATTCAATATGTTGTAAGTGATAATAAAGTCTATGTAATTGAGGTTAATCCTCGTTCAAGTAGAACAATTCCATATCTCAGCAAAGTAACAGGGGTTCCTATGGTGGATTTAGCTACTAAGGCACTACTGGGTAAAAAACTCAAAGATTTGGGCTGGTCAAATGGTCTTGTAGAAGAAAAATCACATGTTGCAGTCAAAGTCCCAGTATTTTCATTTTCGAAATTAACAAATGTTGATACTAATTTAGGTCCAGAAATGAAATCCACGGGAGAAGTGCTTGGTTTAGCTGAGAATTATGAAAAAGCCCTTTATAAAGGTTTAATTGGTGCAGGACTTGAAATACCTCAGAGAGGGACAATACTAGCTACTATTGCAGATAAAGACAAATCCGAAGCTATTAAATATATTAAGGATTTTTCTGAACTTGGTTTTAAGATAGCTGCAACAAAAGGTACAGCTGAGGCTTTAAATCAAGAAGGACTTGAAGTAGATATTGTTAAAAAGATAGATGAAGGTTCACCTAATGCATTAGAAATGATTTCTGAAGATAAGATTGATCTTGTGGTAAATACTCTAACTAAAGGTAAAGTGCCAGAAAGAGATGGTTTTAAAATAAGAAGAAACGCTGTTGAAATGGGAATACCATGTTTAACTTCTCTTGATACTACAAAAGCTATGCTAAAAGTTTTAAAAGAAATTAAGAGTGGAGATAAGATTAGATATAATGCTCTACAGGATTATATAAAGTAATATCATTAATATGGAAATAAATTGAGAAAATATCTGGAGTTAACACTCTCAGATATTTTCTCTTTTCTTTATTAAAAACTTGATTATAAAATAAAATTCAACTAATTACATTTAGGATATTTTCCGATGCTATTTTTACTAATTCTTAGTATTTCTAAATTATAAGTTTAAGTAAAATTTATCAATTAGTAATAATTCCGAATATTTTGACATATATATATACAAATGATAAAATTAACATGGAATACATATTTGTAATGAAATTAGAGAAGGGGGGAGAATCACTAAAAATTTATCAATTATTGATAAAGTAAAGTCTTAAAATTAAAAAGGAGGCAAAATTATGGCTGGTATAAGTTTGAATCTTATTTTAGCTGCTTTTGGTGGAGGTTTATTTGGAGCTGCTTTGGGTGCTTTACCTGCATTTATATTTTGTGGTTTTGCTGTAATGGCTGGTGAAGCTCTTGCTTTAGCGACAGGAGGAGCATCTATTACAGGAGCTATTGGATTCGGTACTTTATTTGGCCCGCATATTGCCTTTGCAGGTGGTGCTGCAGCAACAGCATATGCTGGACAGAAAGGCAAGCTGGAAGATGGAGCAAATATTTTAGCTCCGCTTTATGGTATTGAAGAGAACTGGGATATTTTATTAGTAGGTGGTATATTTGGTATTTTAGGCTTAGTAATTCAGACATTTTTTGCTAATATAGGTACACCAACTGATACAATTGCACTGACAGTTGCAATATCTGCAATAATTAAAAGGATTGCATTTAGTGATAAAGGAGTTTTTGGTACCTATGATCCAGATAAAAGTGATTCTTTCTGGAAACCACCAAAAGAAATCGCCTGGTTACCCTGGCAGATGCACTTCTCTCAGCTGCTGCCACTTGGTTTAGGTGTAGGATTGGTTTCTGGTTATATTACAATTGTTACTGGAAGTAAGTTTATCATGTTTGGAATAACAGCGGCTTCCTTAATTATTCTAGAGACAAAGGGTAAAGGACCAGTTACACACCATATTGCATTTCCTGCAGCTGCAGCAGCAATAGCTACAGGTAGTGTTATCTGGGGAGGTATATTTGGTATTTTAGGTGCATTTATTGGTGAGTTCTTTGCAAGATTGTTCTATGATTGGGGAAATACCCACATTGACCCTCCAGCATGTACAATAGCAGTGCTAATTACAGCAGCTATGCTGTTTCTTGGATTCTCATTTTAATAATTAATTTTTAATTTATATTGCTGGAATATTTTATATTATTTATAAGCTAATTAATGACACAATTCGAAACCCATTAATTAATACTACCCCTGTTTTTAAAAACAGGGGTAGTATTTTATAAATAAATTAGTACTTTAATCTTAGTAATTCCTTGACTTCATTTATCGACTCTGATATCATTAATTTAAATAAAAGTTCTTTTAAATTAGTCCAGTGAGGCTAGTAAGGAAAAATATAGATTTTAGTTCACCTTCTTTACTTGCCTTTAGAAGGTTTTTTTTATGGGTAATTTTATTCTACCCTATAAGGAGGATATTAGTTAATGGAAAAAAATATGAAGGTAAAAAAGGAAATCATTGATTCTGATGCTATGGGACGAGCAATTACTAGAATAGCTCATGAGATTCTAGAAAAAAATAAGGGTACTAAAGATCTGGTTTTAATTGGAATTAGGACTAGAGGTGTTCCGCTTGCAGAAAGACTTGCTTCTAAAATTGAAGAAATTGAAGGAGTAAATATCAAAACTGGTATTCTAGATATTACATTATACAGAGATGATTTATCCACAGTTTCTCAACAACCTATTGTTCATAGAACAGAAATACCATTTGACATCACAGGTAAGAAAGTAGTTTTGGTAGATGATGTTTTGTTTACCGGACGAACTGTAAGAGCAGCACTGGATGCTTTGATTGATTTAGGAAGACCAAAACAGATTCAGCTTGCTATTATGATAGATAGGGGACATAGAGAACTTCCTATTAGAGCAGATTATGTTGGTAAAAATTTACCAACTTCTAAAAGAGAAGTTGTAGATGTTAATTTCGAGGAAATAGATGGCAGGGATCTTGTATTACTTTTAGAAAAAAATTAAAAAACATAAAATATAACCTTTAAATCAGTCCAGAGAGGCTGATAAGGAGCTGGGATAGAGCAAGGGAACGGAAAAATCTCTATTCTTTTACACTTCTTATCAGTCAGCTGGTAAGGAGTTTTTTTAATGCAAAAAAACAGGAGGCATAAAAAATGAATTTATTAAAACAGACCCAAGAGAATATTAATACACTTAAAAAAGACGGAATTAAAAAACAAGAAGTCATGATTCTTGCTCTCCAGCACATGTTTGCCATGTTTGGTGCTACAGTTTTAGTTCCTTCATTAACAGGATTAAATCCTGCAGTAGCATTATTCACCTCAGGTTTAGGTACTTTAATCTTTCACATGATAACAGGAGGTAAAGTTCCGGCATATCTCGGCTCATCATTTGCATTTATAGCACCGATAATTGCAGCAAAAAGCCAATTTGGGACAGATGGAGCAATGCTTGGGATTATTACTGTAGGTATTGTTTATGCAGTTATGTCATTTGTTATTAGAATTGTAGGAACAGAATTTTTTCGAAAGCTTCTTCCACCCGTAGTAGTGGGACCTGTAATAATAACAATTGGATTAGGTCTTGCCCCAACAGCAAAAGATATGGCATCAGAACACCTCTTAACAGCTTTTGTTACACTTGTTATCGCAGTTTCGATTAGTGTATTTGCTAAAGGAATTATAAAAGTTATACCTATACTCATAGGAATTATAGGTGGTTATATTTTTGCAGCATTTATGGGTCTTGTAGATTTTACTCCAGTAATGGAAGCATCATGGATAGCATTTCCAAAGTTCAGTTTGCCAGAAATAGCAGGGAATCTTAGAGCTATTTCTTTAATAGCACCTATTGCTTTAGTAACTATGGTTGAACATTTAGGAGATGTACTTGCAATTAGCTCAACAACTAAAAATGATTTTATAGATGATCCAGGATTACACAGAACCTTACTAGGTGATGGTATAGCAACACTTGTAGCAGGGCTTTTTGGTGGTCCACCTAATACAACTTATGGAGAAAATGTTGGAGTTTTAGCAATAACTAAAGTTTATAATCCGATAATTATTCAATTTACAGCAATTATAGTAATATTAAGTAGTTTTGTTCAGAAACTTGGAGTAATGATAAGAACAATACCTACAGCAGTTATGGGAGGAATTGTATTCCTTTTATTTGGAATGATTGCATCTATAGGGTTAAGAACACTGGTTGAAAATAATGTTGACCTCTCAAATAATAGAAACCTTGTTATAGTATCGGTTACTCTTCTAGTTGGGATAAGCAATCTTACAATAACCGCTGCAGGTTTAGAATTTGCAGGAATGGGTCTTGCAGCACTTGTAGGGATTGTAATGAATTTGCTTTTGCCTGATACTGATAACGATAATGATGAAGAGTCTGAAGTTTTAGATAAGCAGATTGAAGTAGAATCAGAACTGAGATATGAAGCAAATTAACTAAAGGGAGGTAAATTAATGAGCTTAAAGCGAAAAGATTTTTTAGGATTATACAATGTATCAGCAGAAGAAATTAATGAAATCCTTGATACTGCTGTAGCAATGAAAGATATTTTGACAAGAACGGTAAAAAAAGTACCTACTTTACGAGGTAAAACAGTTATAAACCTATTTTATGAACCAAGTACAAGAACTAAATTTTCTTTCAACCTTGCAGCAAAAAGATTGAGTGCAGATGTTATGAGTATTTCGAAATCAAGCAGCAGTATTGCAAAAGGAGAGAGCCTATTAGATACTGCAAAAACAATGGAAGTAATGGGAGCTGATGTTGTTGTAATCAGGCACAGTGCACCAGGTGCAGCCAAGTTTTTAGCAGATAATATTTCTGCAAGTGTTTTAAATGCTGGAGATGGGGCACATGCACATCCTACCCAGGCCCTACTTGATATATACAGTATTAAGGAGAAATTAGCTAAGATATCCGGATTGAAAGTACTTATTGTTGGAGATATTGCTCACAGTAGAGTAGCGAGATCGAATATTTGGGGACTGAATAAATTAGGAGCAGAAGTAAGTGTAGCTGGTCCACAGACTTTACTACCTAGAGAAATCAACAAAATGGGAGTTAAAGTTTATAATAATTTAGATAAAGCTCTAGAAAGTGTAGATGTTGTTAATATTTTAAGAATACAAATGGAGAGACAGGAAAGCGGATTATTTCCCTCAATTAGAGAATATAGAGAAATTTATGGTATGAATGAAGAACGTCTGCAGAGAATAGGAAAAAAAGCTTTAATAATGCATCCGGGTCCTATGAATAGAGGAATAGAAATCGATAGTTCAGTTGCTGACAGCAGTCAGTCTGTTATTACAGAACAGGTCAAAAACGGTGTTGCAATTAGAATGGCTTTATTATATTTGCTTGCAGGGAGGGAAGTGGAAAATGAAAACCTTAATTAAAAATGCTTTAGTTTTTGATCCCAGAAATAATCTAAATGATAAATATGATATTTTGATTGAAGGAAAAAGTATTATAGAAATAAGTGAAGATATTAAAGATCAGGGCTATCAAGTTATTGATGCAGTAGATAGAATAGTAATCCCTGCATTAATTGACATGCATGTTCATCTTAGAGAACCTGGTTATGAAGAAAAAGAAACAGTTAAAACGGGATGTGAGGCGGCAGCAGCAGGTGGTTTTTCTGCTGTAGCAGCAATGCCTAATACAAATCCAGTAGCTGATAATCCAGCAGTTGTGGAACATTTAAATTTAAAATCAAAAGACGCATTAGTAAAAGTCTACCCAATTGGAAGCATAACAAAGGGTAGTGAAGGAAAAAAACTTTCAGAAATTGGTACTCTTGCAAATACTGGAGTTAAAGCACTTTCTGATGATGGGCAGCCAGTTATGGATTCAGAAATAATGAGAAGAGCCATGGAATATGCTTCTGCTTTCAATTTACCAATAATTGATCATTGTGAAGATAAAAATCTCAGTAAAGATGGTGTAATGCATGAAGGCTATTACTCGACAATATTTGGTCTGCAGGGTATTCCTGCAGCTTCAGAGGAAGTGATGGTTGCTCGTGATATAGTGCTTGCAGAAATGACAGGAATCCACCTTCACATAGCTCATTTAAGTACTGAAGGAAGCTTGAATCTGGTTAAAGATGCGAAAAAAAGAGGGGTGAATGTTACTTTTGAAGTAACACCTCATCATTTGCTCTTAACAGATAAAGAAATAGAAGATTATAATCCAGATACAAAAGTACATCCCCCGCTTCGCTCAAATAGAGATGTTGAAGTACTTCAAAAGGCATTAAAAAATGGAGAAATTGATGTAATTGCAACAGACCATGCACCTCATACTTATGAAGATAAACTTGGTGAGTTTGATTATGCAGCAAATGGAATATCAGGATTAGAAACAGCTCTTGGCTTACTTCACAATTATTTTATTAAAACTGAAAAAATAAGCTGGAATGATTTAATTGAAATGTACTATTATAAACCAGCTGAAATTTTACAGGTTGAAGCTGAAGGTATTAAACAAGGAGCAGCAGCTGATTTAGTAGTATTTAATCCAAATCGAGAGTGGAAAGTTGAAAAAAGCAAATTCAAGTCTAAGGGTAAAAATACTCCTTTTGCCGGAGCTATTCTCAAAGGAAAAAATGAAGTTACTTTTGTAGAAGGTAAAATGGTTTATGATGATAGAGGAGGCAAAAATGAAATACTTTATTGATCGACTAATTGAAAAGATTGAAGAAAAAAATTCCAGAATCTGTGTCGGTTTAGATCCACATCTTGAACTAATGCCTGAATCTATATTAAATCCTGAATTTATTAAAGATAAAGAAAAAAATCAGAAAAAAATTGCAGAATCTATCTATAAATTTAATAAAAATATTATTGATTCAGTAAAAAATCATACAGCAGTTGTAAAACCGCAAATGGCTTTTTACGAAAAAATTGGTATAGAGGGTATGGAAGCACTAAAGAAGACAATTAGTTATGCAAAAGAAAAAGACCTTATTGTGCTGCTGGATGGTAAAAGAAATGATATTGGTTCTACTGCCTCAGCTTATGCTGAAGCCTATTTGAGTGAGAGCAAGTATTCTGCAGATGCACTTACAATTAATCCTTATTTAGGTAGAGATGGCATACTACCCTTTTTGGAAAACAGGTCAAAAGGTGCTTTTGCTCTGCTGAAAACATCAAATCCTTCTTCAGGAGATCTACAGGATCTTACCTTAGATGATGGACAAAAAGTTTATGAAAAAATGGGAAAAATTTTGAGCAGTATTGGAGAAGATTATATAGGCAGCAGCAAATATTCTAATCTTGCAGCAGTAGTTGGTGCTACCTATCCAGAAGAATTAAAAGAAATACGTGAGATTATTCCTTCTGTGTTTTTCTTAATTCCAGGTTATGGTGCTCAAGGTGGTGGAGCAGAAGATATTAAGGCAGGATTTGATATTAATGGTAGGGGAGCTATAGTTAATTCTTCTCGAGGAATTAATTTTGCGTATCAAAAAGAAGAATTTAAGGACTTTGGGACAGATAATTTTGCCAAAGCAGCAGGAGCGGCAGCAGAAAAAATGAAAAACGAAATAAATAAAGTTCTGGGATTTAATAATTGAGTTAAGAAAAAGGAGGCAGAAATATGTTTGAAATAATTTCAAATAAAAATGTGGGGCCTAAGATTTATCATCTAGTATTAAGTTATGAACAGCTCCCTCAAAAACCAGAACCAGGACAGTTTTTTAATATAAAAGTTGCGAAAAAATCAAGTAGTGATCCCCTTTTAAGAAGACCTTTTAGTTTATTTGATTTTGATGAGGCAGATAAGCAAATAGAATTTGTTTATAGAGTTGTTGGGAGGGGAACAGAAATACTTGCAGAATCTAAAGCTGGTGAAAAACTTGATGTGCTTGGGCCTCTAGGTAATCCTTTTTCATTTAAAAATCGTGAAGGACTTGTTCATTTAATAGGTGGTGGAATGGGAATTGCTCCACTCTATTATCTTTCTAAAAAGTTAAGAAATTCAAAACAAAAGATTTTTTTAGGAGCGGCTTCATATAAAGAACTAGATTTTTTTTCGAAAAAATTTGAAGGATTAGATGTAGATGTACATTTAGCTGCCATGGAAGAAAAACTAGAGATTAAAGGCTCTGCTTTAGTTCTCTGGCTCAACTACCTTCAGCAGGAAACGCCAAATTTTGTTTATAGCTGTGGGCCAGAAAAAATGCTGGCTGCAGTAGAAAAAGAATGTTTGAAAAAAAATATTGGTGGAGAATTATCTGTTGAAAAAAGAATGGGATGTGGAATAGGAGTCTGCCTCTCCTGCAGCTGTCAGAGCAGAAATGAAGAAAACAAAAATAAAAGGGCTTGTGTTGAAGGCCCAGTATTTGGGATGGGGGAGGTTGTAATTGGTGAATAATAATAGTAGAGAAACAAATAATCATTTCGATTTATCTGTAAATATAACAGCAGATGAGAACAGAAATTTAAAGTTGAAAAACCCACTTATAACTGCATCTGGCACCTGTGGTAATGGCAAAGAACTAGCTGGTTTTTATGATATTAACAAACTGGGTGCTTTTATAACCAAAGGGATAACAGTAGAACCCCAAAAAGGAAATCCTACTCCAAGAATTGCAGAAACAGCTTCAGGAATTATAAATTCAATCGGTCTTGAAAATCCTGGTGTAGAAAAATTTATTGCAGAAGTTCTACCTGAGACTGATGAATATGAACTGCCTATTTTTGCAAATATATCAGGTTATAATGAAAAAGATTTTTTCTTTCTTGCAGAAAAACTTAAAAACTGCAGTAATCTGACCGGAATTGAGATTAATCTTTCCTGCCCAAATATTAAAGGTGGTGGAATGGTATTTGGTACAGAAGCTGAAAAAGTCTTTCAAATAACTCAAAAAATTAGAGAAATTTATTCAGGCTACATTATTGTTAAATTGACACCTAATATTACTGATATAACTGAAACAGCATTAGCTGCCGAAAGAGCTGGAGCAGATGCAGTAGCTATGATAAATACTCTTTCTGCTATGAAAATAGATATTAATCAGAAAAAGCCATTACTTGCCAATAAATTTGGAGGACTCTCAGGGCCAGCAGTAAAGCCCGTTGCAGTTAAAATGGTTTATCAGAGTTTTAAAAAATTGAATATACCTATAATTGGTCTTGGTGGAATAACTTCTGGAGAAGATGTAATAGAATTTATGCTTGCGGGAGCAACTGCAGTAGGGATTGGTACTATCAATATGATTGATCCAGAAGCAGGAGTGAGAATTTTAAGTGAAATTGAAGATTATTTAGCACAACAGAACATTAAAGAATTAAGTTCTATTATTGGAGCGGCTCATTAAGATAATTTAGTTCAAAAAGTTTTTGTGTTTTTTATCTTAAGAAAGTTAAGAATAGAACCTTAAGGTTCTCAAAAAATCAATCAAAGTTTTAGAATGATATAGGTAGTCTTGTTAACTAATTATGGTTTTATTAAAAATTTGATTTTATAGAATAAGCAAATTTAAAATAGAGGTGAATTTAATGACAGAACAAGAAATAAAAGAGATGTTAATAAAAACAGAGGTAATTCAGGATGGTCATTTTGTATTGAGTTCAGGTAGACATGCGGATACATATATGCAGTGTGCTAAAGTTCTACAATATCCAGAACATGCATCAAAACTTGCTGCTGAGATAGCAAATAAATGGTCAGATGAAAAAATAGATCTTGTAATAGGACCTGCACTTGGAGGAGTTGTGTTATCATTTGCAGTAGCTGAAGAATTGGGTATTCGTTCAATATTTAGTGAAAGAAAAAACGGGGAAATGAAGATAAGGCGCGGCTTTGAAATCAAAGATGGAGAGAAAGTTTTAGTAGTTGAAGATGTTGTTACTACTGGAGGCTCAGTTAAGGAAGTATTGTCATTACTTGAGGATATGGATATTGAAATAGTTGGGATTAGTTCTATTGTTGACAGAAGCAATGGAAAAGCAGAATTCAAACATGAATTTAAACCACTTTTAACTGTAAATATTAAATCATATAAAGCAGGACAGTGCGAACTCTGTAAAAAAGATGTTCCAATTACTCGACCTGGAAGTAAAGCATAATAACAGCTGCAGTATTTTTATTAATTGTTACAGCAGTAATCTTTTTAACAGCTCGGTGGAGATGATTCTCCACCGTTTTTTCTTTTGCAGGTAAATTACCCCTTTTGTTGAATATAAATAATAAAGCTATAAAGATATTTTTAAAATATAAATACTGTAGTTAAATATTCAATTGATTTGTTATATTATTTGAGATGTGGAAAGGAAGATGTTTTTGTTCAAAAAAAATAATTATTTGTCATTATTTTTAAAGTCAATACCAATAGGGTTAGCAAATACTTTACCGGGAATAAGTGGAGGTACAATTGCTTTAGTTTTAAATATATACGAAACCCTTATAAATTCTATAAAAAATATTAGAATTAAGAGATTAATTATAATAGCTTCAGGAGCTGTAATTGGTGTTTATATTGGTTCATCTTTAATAACAGATTTTTATCGGAATAGTCCGCTCATAGTAAATTATTTTCTTTTTGCATTGGTTTTGACTTCTGCCCATTCTACCTATAAAAAAATCGGCAAATTTAGCTATATTAAACTTTTGATTTTTATGGCTGCTTTTACTGCTGCTTTATTTTTTAGTATTGAAATAGAATTAGATATTCAAAGCAGTGGTTTATTATTATATTTTGCTGGTGGTTTTTTTGGCAGTATTGCAATGATATTACCAGGTATAAGTGGAGGAACACTGCTAATTCTTATGGGGTTATATCATCCTCTTTTAAATGCAATAAATAATTTCGAAATATTATTTTTAAGTATTTTTTCACTTGGGATAGTTATTGGACTTTTAGTATTTGCCTGGTTATTTTCATATTTATTAAAAAAATATAGGCAGGAAATAATGACTATCTTAACCGGTCTTATTTTAGGTTCTAGTGCTGCAGTTTTTCCTTCCGAGTTTTCAATCAATGGTATTTTTGCATTTTTAGCTGGAACTGTATTAATTTTAATTTTAGAATTAATTGGCAAAAACACTTAATCAAGATTAATAATAGGCTTATATATTAGCCTTTTAGTAAATATTTAATATAAAATAGATAAAATATATATTAAAATAAAAATGGCAAAATTAATTAAGGAATTAGTATTGATTAATATTCTAATAAAAATTTAATTTCACTTTAATTGACTTTTAATTTTCATAAGTTATTATCTAAATAGAATGTAAAATTTAAGTTTGTTTTTATTAAAATTAAAAGGTAGGTGGTTTTAGTGAAAATTTTAAGAAAAAAGATGGCTAGAAATTCACTTAACAAGTTGATTTCCTTTGTTTTAGTATTATTTTTAACGCTTTCTTTTTCTGCTGGAGTTATTGCTCAGGATACTAATAATCAAAATGAACAAAATATTTATGAAAGTAATCATTTTGCAGATATTGCAGCAAAAGTTGATAATGGGGTTGTAAAAGTTACAACTACTATACAATCTTCAGGTAGGCAGCAATTTCCAGATATGTTTAATGATCCATACTTTAGATTCTTCTTTGGAGATAGGCTGCCATCACCCGAACAGCAGCCCAGAGAGAGACAAGGCTTTGGTTCTGGATTTATAGTCTCTAAAGATGGTTATATTGTGACTAATCAGCATGTGATAGAAGGAGCAGATGAGATTGAAGTATCAATAAACAATGTAGATGAACCGATTCCAGCTGAAGTTGCTTGGTCAGATTTTAGTCTTGACTTAGCAGTCCTAAAAATCGATAGTGAAAAATTAGAGCAAGAATTAAGTCCACTTAATTTAGGGAATTCCGATAATTTGCGTCCGGGTCAATGGGCAATTGCAGTTGGAAACCCATTTGGTTTAGAGCATACGGTTACTGTAGGTGTAATAAGTGCACTTGGACGGCCAATTCAGGTACCTGGTAATGGTAATCAGTTAAGAACTTATCAGAATTTGATTCAGCTTGATGCTGCGATCAATCCAGGTAATAGTGGTGGACCTCTATTGAATAATCAGGGAGAAGTTATTGGTATAAACACAGCAGTTTCGGCTACTGGTCAGGGTATTGGATTTGCAATACCGGTAAATGAAATTAAAGATGCAGTTGAACAGCTTAGAAATGATGGAGAAGTTACTCAACCATGGATTGGAATTGCATTTACAGGTATTTCTAAAGAAATGCAGCAGTATTTTGATCTTGAGAACAGAGACGGTGTAATTGTAATTGAGGTTTATGAGGATAGTCCAGCTGCTGAAGCAGGTCTTCAGAATTATGATATTATAAAAGAAATAGATAGACAAAAAATTGAGTCAACTTCTCAAGTAGCAGAAATTATAAAAAATAAAGAAGTTGGAGATAAAATAATGTTTAAGGTTATTAGAGATGGTAGATCGAGAATATTATTTGGCCGTGTTGGTGATAAGCCGAATGATCTCTAATAAGTATTATTTTATTTAGGATTATAAAAATTGTTTAATTCCGGGCTTTTTAAAAAGCCCGGTCTTTATTAATTTGTGGAGAAATTAATAAAAATTTGTGATTAGTTTAAATCTTCTATGATAATTGATATAATAAAATAGTTGTAAGTAATTATAAGAAACAAATATTGTTAAAGCAAGTAATTGTACTTGTTAATAAATACTACAAATAAACTTTTGATATTTAAATTAGCTGTTTTGGAGGTTAAGATATGAATGAAAATATTTTAATTATTGAAGATGATTCTCAGATTGCAAGGTTTATAGAATTAGAACTTAAACATGAAGGTTATCAGGTTGATAAAATAGATAATGGTTATGATGGATTGAATAAAATCAGGGAAAATGACTATGACCTTCTGCTCTTAGATCTGATGCTTCCAGGGATAGATGGCATTGAAATATGTAATAAAATAAGAGATTTTTCTGATCTGCCTATAATTATGCTAACAGCTAAATCTGAATTAGAGGATAAAGTCAAGGGCTTAGATACTGGAGCAGATGATTATTTAACTAAACCATTTGAAATCGAAGAACTTTTAGCAAGAATTAGAGCCCTGCTGAGAAGAAAGCAAGGAGATGTAGAATCAGCTAATATTTTAGAGATTGATGATCTTGAAGTAAATCTTGATGCACATACTGTTAAAAGAAAAGACCAAAAAATTGAACTAACAAAAAAAGAATATGATTTACTTGTTTACTTGATTGAAAATGAAGGTATTGTTGTTAGTAGAGATAAATTACTAAATAATGTATGGGGCTATGATTACACAGGGGAAACAAATATTGTCGATGTATATATACGTTATCTGCGCTCAAAAATAGATGATCCTTTTGATGAAAAATTGATACAGACAGTCCGTGGAGTTGGATATGTATTGAGGTATGATAATAATGTTTGATTTTTTTAAAAAGAAAAGTAAAATATCCTGGAAGATAACTGTATTATATGTTTTAATGTTTATGATGCTTTTATTTTTAATTAATATAGCTATTTATTTTTTTCTGTCTAATTTTATTAGTGATAATATTAGAAAAAGCATCAGCAATACATCGGAATTTGTAGTATCCCAATTGGGTTCTGTGAGTAATCCTATTGGGTATTATGATGCTGGTATATTACAGGATATAAGCCGAAGCGAAGAGAATATATATTTTAGAATATTAGAAAACAATGGTGAAGTAAGAGCTCAATCAAGATATTTGAGAAACATGAATATTCCAATAACTGATGATATTTCTGAATTCCGCACTGAAAATAGATTTTTGGCAGTTAATACAATAAAATTAGATAACTTTCCTTTTTCTAGTGGCTATCTGCAGGTTGTAAGAGATATTACCTTCGAAAAGAATTTTTTGGATTTTCTTATATTAGTTTTAACGGTTTCAGCTGCAGTAGGTTCAATATTGTCAGTTTTTCTTGGTTATTTTACTACAAAAAGAATGCTATCTCCGATTAATCAAATTACCGAAACTGCTCGTGAGATAAGTTTTAGTGATCTTGATAGAAGACTTGCTGTTAGAGGTCCAGATGATGAGTTGAAAAAACTTGCAGTTACTTTTAACTCTATGCTTGATAGACTTGAAACTTCTTTTAAAAGTCAAAAACAATTCGTATCTGATGCATCTCATGAATTACGGACTCCTATTTCTGTAATTAAAGGCTATGTAGATCTTTTAGACCGTTGGGGAAAAGAAAAACCTGAGGTTCGAGATGAAGCAATTCAGGCTATCAAAAATGAAACCGAGAACATGAAGCAGTTGATAGAAAATCTTCTCCTTTTAGCAAGGGGAGATGACAGTGAACTTATAAAAGAAGAAGAACAATTTAATATAAATAATCTAATCAGCAGTATAATTAAAGAATTCCAGTTAATGGAGAAAGATGTTGATTTTGAATATATAGAAAATGAAAATATTAATTTTTATGGAGATCCTAATTTATTCAAACAGCTTTTTAGGATTTTTATTGAAAATGCTGTCAAGTTTACCTCTGGAGAAGGGGAAATAAAAATAGAAATAAATGAGATAAAGAAAGAACTATATTTTTCTATAGAAGATAATGGCCCTGGTATAGAAAAAGAAAATCTACCATATGTTTTTGATCGTTTTTATCAGGCTGATAAATCTCGTTCTCGTAAGCAGGAAGGTTCAGGTCTGGGTCTTGCAATTGCAAAACAAATTGTAGATAGTTATGATGGCGAAATTAAGGTTGATAGTTCTTTAGGAAAAGGAACTAAATTTATAATTAGAATGCCAATTAATTAAGTAATTAATATATTAATTTAGTTAGTTTAATAAATGGGAGTTGATTTAATTTGGTACAAGAAAAGAACAAGGAGAAAAAAACACTTTTTCTTTTAGATGGACACAGTATTACTCATCGTGCTTTTTATGCCTTACCTCTTCTTACTAATGATGAAGGAGAATATACAAATGCTGTTTTTGGATTTATGCGTATGCTGTTTAGTTTAATAGATGAATGGCAGCCGGATAGAATGATTGTAACTTTTGATAAAAAAGCCCCAACTTTTCGCCATGAAGAATATGAGGAATATAAGGCAAATCGCAAAAAAATGCCTGAAGAACTTGTGCCTCAAATCCCTATGCTCCAGGAAACCTTAGAGAAATTAAAAATACCTTTAACTGCTAAAGAAGGATATGAAGCAGATGATCTTTTAGGGACTCTTTCCAGACAGGCAGCTGAAGAAGATTATAAAGTTTTTATTGTTACTGGAGATAAAGATGCACTTCAGCTTGTTTCTGAAAATGTAAATGTAATGTATACTCGTAAAGGATTATCTGATTTAGTCTTATATAATTTAGATAAAGTTAAAGAAAAATATGAACTTCCCCCAGAAAAGTTAATAGACATGAAAGGTCTTATGGGTGATAGTTCTGATAACATACCTGGTGTTCCAGGCATAGGAGAAAAAACTGCAATTAAGTTATTAAAGCAGTTTGATTCAATTGAAGAAATATTAAATAATGTAGACAAAGTCTCTGGAAAAAAGAGAAAAGAAAACTTGAAAAAATATGCAGAACAAGCTCGAATGAGCTACAGGTTGGGTCGTATAGAAAGAGATGTCCCAATAAATATCGACTTTGATAAATGCAAACTAGACCTTTATAATGATGAAAAAGTCGTTAAACATTTTAAGAAACTTGGATTTACATCTTTGATTGATAGATTTGATTATGAAAATGATATGGATCCAGATAATATTGAATTTATTGATATTGATTTAGAAAAATTATCTGATATTAAAGAAAAAGCTTTTGAAAAAAGCGAGATTGCTCTTTCTTTAAAAATAGAAGATGAAAGCTGTGCTAGAAATGGTAAAATTTCTGAAATTGTATTTGCTTTCGACAAGAACACTGCTTATATATATAAGTTAGATGATTATAAAATTGATGTTGAGTTAAAAGATATTTTTGAAAGCGAAAAAGTTAGAAAACTATTTATTGATGCAAAAGAATCTTCTCTTGCTCTACTCTGCAGAAATGTAAAAGTCAATAATATAGTCTTTGAACCTTTACTTGCTTCATATTTGCTGCAGCCTTCATCAAAGCTTTCTAAATTAGAAGAAGTTTACAGCACCGAACTTGATTTAGGTCTTGGAGAATTTTCAGAAGATAAAATCACAGCAGTTGAAACCGCAAGATTATTTGAACTAAAAGATATTCTTATCAAGAAATTAGATGAAAATAACCTTCTTAAGCTATATAATGAAGTAGAATTACCATTGATTAAAATTTTGGCAAAAATGGAGTATAATGGTGTTAAAATCGATAAAGAATGGCTTGATGAACTTTCAGAAAGATTAGGTAAGCGTCTTGATATTATTAGTGAGAAAGCATATGAACTTGCAGGAGAAGAATTTAATTTAAACTCACCTAAACAGCTTGGTGAAATTCTTTTTGAAAAACTTGGCCTTCCTGTAATTAAGAGAACTAAAACAGGTTATTCAACAAATGCCAGTGTATTAGAAAAACTTGAGGGTAAACACGCAATTATTCCCTTAATATCTGAATATAGAGAACTTGCAAAGTTAAAATCTACTTATGTTGATTCACTGCCACCTTTAATAAATGAAGAAACTGATAAAATTCATACTTCATTTAATCAGATGGTGACTGCTACTGGTAGATTAAGCAGTACAAATCCAAATCTGCAAAATATTCCAATCAGAACTGAAGAAGGAAGAGAAATTCGAAAAGCTTTTATTCCTTCAAGAAAAGATATGAAACTACTTGCTGTCGATTATTCTCAGATAGAATTGAGAGTTTTTGCGCATTTAAGTAAAGATGATAAATTAATAGAAGCTTTTAAATCTGGTAGAGATATTCATACTGAAACTGCAGCTGAAATTTTTGAAGTAGAAGCTGAAGAAGTTTCTCCTAATTTAAGACGTCATGCAAAGGTTATAAATTTTGGTCTTGCGTATGGAATGAGTGCTTACGGTTTAAGCCAGGATTTAGATATTCCAGTAGAAGAAGCACAGGAATATATTGATAAATATTTTAATAGATTTTCTGGTGTTAAAGATTATATGGATGAAACAATAGAAAAAGTTAAGAAAAATGGTTTTGCGGAAACTCTTTATGGAAGAAAACGTTATATTCCAGAAATAAACAGCAGTAATTATCACAGAAGATCATTTGCAGAAAGATCTGCTATTAATACCCCTGTACAGGGTACAGCAGCAGATATAATGAAGAAATCTATGATTGATGTTTATGATGCTTTAGAAAAAAATGAGATGGATATTAATATACTTCTTCAAGTACATGATGAACTTGTTTTTGAAGTAGTAGAAGATGATTTAGAAAATGCAGCCAGGTTAATTAAGAAAAAAATGGAAGCTGTTGTAGAACTTGATGTTCCGCTGATTGTAGACTTACAGGTTGCTGATAACTGGCGGGATAAAAAAGATTATGAGGTGGAATTAGATGCCTGAACTTCCAGAAGTTGAAACAGTTGTAAATGGATTAAGACCAGTCGTTGTGGAAAGAAAAATCATTGATATTGAAGTGAGGGAAAAAAATTTAATTGGATTTCCAAAAGCTGATGTCAAAAAATTTAAAGATGAATTATTAAACAGTAAAATTACAGGCATGGATAGAAGAGGTAAATATATTATAATAAATTTAGATATAAAAAAAGATATGATAATTCATCTTAGAATGACCGGTAAACTTCTTGTAAAAGAGGTGAAATCATTTAGAGATAAGCATACTCATGTTATTTTTGTTCTGGATGATGGTCAGGAAATTAGATTCAATAATGTTCGAAAATTTGGTAGAATCTATTTAATTGATCCAGAGCAGCCAGAGCAGGCAGGTGGTTATGCTGAATTAGGTCCTGAGCCCCTGGATGAGAACTTAAGTGTTGAAGATTTTAAAAAATTATTTAATAATAGAAGAGGTATAATAAAGTCTTTATTAATGAATCAAAAATTTGTTGCGGGAATCGGCAATATTTATGCAGATGAAATTTTATTTTTATCTGGGATTAAGCCTAATAGGACTGCTGATACTTTAACTGGAAAGGAAAAAGAAAAAATTTATGAGAATATGCGAGATATATTAGCGAAAGGTATAAAATATGGAGGTACTACTTTTAGTGATTATGTAAATGCTTTTGGAGAAAAAGGTTCATTTCAGGTTGAGCTAAGAGTTTATCAGAGAGAAGATGAAAAGTGTTATGAATGTGGTACAAATATTAAGAAAACAAAAATAGGGGGCCGTTCCACCTATTATTGTCCCAAATGTCAGCATTAGATATTTTAGGGGGGGTATTATGATTATTGGTTTGACAGGAGGTATTGCCACTGGGAAGTCAACAGCTGCCAAGTATCTTGAACAAAAAGGAGCAGAAATAATTGATGCCGATAAAATTGCTCATCAAGTAAGCAGAAAAGGGGAAAAAGGCTGGCAGAAGGTTGTTAGTGAGTTTGGGGAAGAAATACTTAAAGAGGATAATGAATTTGATAGAGCAAAATTGGCTAAAATAGTATTTTCAAATTCTGTTAAAAGAAAAAAACTGGAATCATTACTTCATCCAATAATCATAAAAAAAATGAAAGAAAAGGCAAATAAATATTTAAATCAAAATAAAACTGTTGTTTTAATGGCCCCACTTTTATTTGAGGCTGGTATTGATAAATTTTGTGATCAAGTCTGGTTAATTGCAGCTTCTCAAGAAGAACAAATTAAAAGGATAATAAAAAGAGATGGAATCACTAAAGAAGAGGCTATCAAAAGAATTGAATCTCAGATGTCTCAAGCTGAAAAAAAAGAAAAATCTGATATAGTAATAACTAATAATGACAGTAAAGAAAAATTAAAGAAAAAGATAGATTATTACTGGGATAAAACTATTAGAGAAACATAAAATAAGAATGACTTAAATCTTATCAAGCTTAGTCATCAATTTTGCAGAGAAGAAGAATATAATAAGATTAGGGTGAATTAATTTGCTTTCAAATAAACTATTAAATCAAAAGATAATATTATTAGTACTTTTTATTACAGTCATTCTTATTCCAAATATTGAGCTTGATTTCTGGTCTTTAAGGAGAAATTTGGATTCTGTAAAATATATAGAATATATAGAAAATTATTCAGATAAATATGATATAGAGAAAGAACTTTTAGCTGCAGTTATTTATGTAGAAAGTAGATTCGACCCTTATTCTGAATCTAACAGAGGAGCTCAAGGTTTAATGCAGATCATGCCCTCAACAGCATACTGGATTGCAGAAAATTTAAACGAAAAAGATTTTTCCATTGAAAAGCTAAAGGATCCAGAATTAAATATAAAATTTGGTAGTTGGTATTTTTCTTATTTATATGATAAATTTGATAAAGATTTAGTAAAAACTCTTGCTGCTTACAATGCTGGGCAAACGAATGTTATTAAATGGGTTCAAGATGGCTGGCAGGGTGAGATAGATTCAAAGAAAATAAAATATATAGAGACTTATAATTTTATTAATAGAGTTATTTCTACAAGAGATCATTATCGAAACAGCAGAAATAGCAGATTATTTGCTTCAAATTCTTGAAATTATAGCTGTTAATGTGATTATTTAATTAAAGAATGCTGGATATTAATATGAGGTATAATGGTATAAGCTTGATTTTTATCTTTAATAATTATATAATTTAATTTAGGAAATTTAATTAATAAATTGAAATAATAAAATAAGAATCTCATAATTTATATTTTCTTTTTAAATTTAAGATTAGTTCTTAAAAAGGAGGTGTGAGTTTCTAAACAAAGATAGATTAGGGATAAATCATTAAAATATTTTAGTAGGGGGAACTGATTAATATGAAGAAAAGTTATTGGATAATATTACTTGTAGTTGTAGTTGCAGTTGGAGGTTATTTTTATTCAACACAACAGCAGGAAGTTGTAGAAGAACCAGCTCAAGAAGAAATTGTTCAAGAAGAAACTGGGGAAGAAGCAGCTGAAGAAACAGCTGAAGTTGTAAATCCTGATACATTTACAGAGGTCAATATGGGTAATATTGATAGTCTTGATCCTCATTTTCAATATGATTCTGCAAGTGCAGAAATTATAGATAATGTTTATGAAAATTTAATTAGATTTGATGATGGTGATATAACAACATTTGTGCCTCATCTTGCTACAGAGGTTCCAAGTGAAGAAAATGGTTTAATTCAGGATGATGGAACAACTTATGTATTTCCAATTAGAGAGGATGTTGTCTTCCATAATGGAAATCCATTAACACCAGAAGATGTTAAGTATAGTTTTTTAAGAGCTTTAATACAGGATCGTGATGGTGGTCCTGTCTGGATGATTTATGAACCATTATTTCAAATGGGTTCTTTAGCTGACATTACTCAAGAAGTTGTAGGAGTTGAAAACCCTTCAGATCTGAGTGCAGAGCAGTCAGAAGAAGTTTATAATTATCTTGAACAGGCAGTAGAAGTAGATGGAAATAATGTAGTATTTCATCTTCCCCAACCATTTCCACCTTTCTTGAGCATTATTTCTCAGGGTAATGGACTTGGTGCAATTATTGATAAAGAGTGGACAATAGAACAGGGGGGTTGGGATGGTCAACCTGATTCAATTGCAGAATATACAAACCCAACAAAAGAAGATGACCCATTATTTGATATAATGAATGGTACTGGACCATATGAATTAGTAGAATGGGTTAATGGAGAAAGTACAACCCTTAAAAGACATGATGATTATTGGCGTGAACCTGCTTCTGTCGCTAATGTAGTTATTCAAATGGTTGATGAATGGTCAACAAGAAAGTTAATGCTGCAGCGTGGAGATGCTGATATTGTTTATGTAGACAAACAGTATCTAAGCCAGGTAGAAGGTATGGAGGGTGTTGAAGTAATTAGAGGTCTGCCTAATATCTATATGGGGGCAGGTCTTATGAATTACAATATTGTTACTGAAGGTAATCCAGATGTGCATAGTGGCCAATTAGATGGAGAAGGTGTTCCTTCAGATTTCTTCAGTGATATTCATGTAAGAAAAGGATTTAATTATGCTATGAATTATGATGCATTTGTTGAAGATGTTCTCGAAGGTGATGGTCAGCAGGGTCGTGGACCTATTCCTGAACCACTTCTGGGATATGAAGAAGATTCAGTTACTTATAGTTTTGATTTAGAAAAAGCTGAAGAACACTTCAGACAAGCTTTTGATGGAGAACTTTGGGAACAAGGATTTGAAATTACAATTCTTTATAATTCAGGTAATGAGGTCCGTAAATTAGCTGCTGATATGCTGAAAAATTATGTTGAGCAGATAAATCCTGATTTTAAAATTAATGTACGTGGAATTCAGTGGGCTTCATATCTTGATAAATTAATTGCAAATAAGTTTACTTTAGGTTTTATTGCCTGGGGTGCTGATTATGCAGATCCACATAATTTTGTCGTTCCTTTCTTAAGAAGTGATGGTACTTATGGTGGTTTCAAAGGTGAAGACTACATTTCATGGGCTGAAGAAAATGTCGATCCACTAATTGAAGAAGGAATTGCAACAACAAATCCAGATGAACGTGAAGAAATTTATAAAGAACTTCAGAAGATAGCATATGAAAATGCAGTAGATATGTATTTATATCAACCATCTGCTCAGGTTGTAATGAGAGATTGGGTAGAAGGATGGTACTATGATCCTATTAGAGATCCTGGAATGTATTTCTATGATTTAGATAAATAGGGTTAGAATAATTAAGATAATATTTCAAATAATATCTGGGGGATTTCTACCCCCAGATATGTTATTGTTGGATTAATAAAAAAATTGAAAGGATGATTTATAGAGGATGATTTCTTATATAGCAAGAAGATTTTTGATATTACCAGTAATCCTCTTTGGTGTAACAATGTTAATTTTTAGTATGATAATGATGCTTGGTCCTTATCAGAGATTGAGTACTTATATTAAGGATCCAGCACAATTAAAAGGTGCAGAAGATATTGATCAACTTGTTGCAAAATTTGGGCTTGATGATCCTTGGTATGAACAGTATGGGCGCTGGATAGGTGGAGTGGTTAAGGGAGATTTTGGCTGGTCAGAATCAGCCGGTGCTCCAGTTACTAAGGCAATTGCTGATAGATTTCCTGCTACAATCGAACTGGCTTTATTTTCATTAATTCCTGTTATACTAGGAGGTATTATTTTAGGAGTTTTGTCAGCAGT
This sequence comes from uncultured Halanaerobium sp., assembly GCA_964649895.1. Taxonomy (GTDB): domain Bacteria; phylum Bacillota; class Halanaerobiia; order Halanaerobiales; family Halanaerobiaceae; genus Halanaerobium. The sequence continues at coordinate 20,435 of CAZYRX010000007.1, read as the reverse complement.
CCATCATAATAAGCCTCTTGATCATATAATAAGAATTTTTGCAGTTATTGGTTGGTCTTTTCCATCATTTGTATTTGGTTTGCTGGTACTTATGATATTTTACGGTGTTTTAGGTTGGCTTCCGCCAGGCAGGTTATCTCACTGGGCTTATGAGATTATCAGATCAACAGATTTTGTAAGTTACACAGGCTTATATGTACTTGATGGGATATTAAATCTAGATTTTAGAATTGTAGCAGATGCTTTAAGACATCTAATAGCACCTGTCTTTACAATTTCTATACTCTGGTGGGCATTTATTTTAAGAATTACCCGTTCAAATATGCTGGAAACACTTAAAAAGGACTATATTAGAACAGCTAGAGCAAAAGGACTTGCTGATAATATAGTAGTTTATAAACATGCAGTTAGAAATGCATTAATACCGGTTGTTACTGTTGCAGGCCAGATGGTTCTTGGTCTTGCAGGTGGACTGGTGATAGTTGAAACTATATTTAATATAAGAGGATTAGGTCAATATATGGCAAATGCAGCTCAGCAGTTAGATTATCCCGGAGTCTTGGGTGGAGCTCTATATTATGGTTTTTTTCTTATCTTAATTAATCTATTTGTTGATGTTTCTTATGCTGTCATTGACCCCAGGATTAGATTGGAGTGATAGTTGAGTGGAATGGCAAGAAGTTATAAAGCGCTTATTAAAAAATAAAGTTTCTTTATTTGGTATTTTAATTATTTTGTTTTTTATTATAGTTGCAGTATTTGCTCCTTATATTGCCCCACCAAAAGATGCAGATGAACCTTATTTGATACCAAGAGGTGGCTGGTCAATCCAACCAGAGCCGCCAAATGAAGAGTATATTTTTGGTACAACTGAGGGACAGTATGATATCTTTTATGGGATAGTCTGGGGAACAAGAACTGCCTTCAGAATTGGTTTGATTGTTGTAGGTATAAGTAGTTTTATTGGTATTTCAGTTGGAACAATTGCAGCTTATTATGGTGGTATAATAGATGAAATAATAATGAGGATTACAGATGTTTTTATGTCTATACCTTTTATTATTGCTACTATAGTATTAGTAACTATTTTAGGTCAGGGTATCGTTAATGTAATGATAGCTTTAATAACTTTTAGCTGGATGAGTACTGCTCGTTTAATGCGTTCTCAGGTGCTGTCAGTTAAAGAAGATGAATTTGTTCAGGCAGCTGTTGCTTTAGGAGCAAATGATTTTAGAATTATATTTAGACATATCATTTTAAATACTATTTTTCCAGTAGTAATTCAGGCTTCAATGAGAATGGGCTCAATGGTTATCACTGCCTCTACTTTAAGTTTCTTAGGGGTTGGAGCTCCTGAAGGCTATGCTGACTGGGGACAGATGATTTCTTTTGCACGTAATTGGATATTAGGTATTGAAGGTAATCCATTAAATTACTGGTACACTTTAGTTATACCAGGAGCTGCAATTACCCTTTTCTGTCTCTCCTGGAATTTGATTGGAGACGCTTTCCGTGATATTTTAGATCCAAAATTAAATTGATAAATTGCTCATATTTTAAATAATTTAAAAGGCAGGTGAATTTTTTGAGTAAGGAAAAGTTAGTTGAAGTTAAAAACTTAAAAACATATTTTTATACAGAAGAAGGAGTAGTTAAGGCTGTTGATGGAGTTGATTATGAAATATATCCAGGAGAAACTCTAGGAATTGTTGGTGAATCTGGTTGTGGTAAAAGTGTTACTTCACTTTCAATAATGAGGCTGGTTGAGTCTCCACCTGGAAGAATAGAGGCAGGGGAAATAAATTTTCTGGGTAAAGATTTAACAAAATTGAGCCAAAAAGAAATGAGAAAAATTAGAGGTAATGATATTTCAATGATTTTTCAGGAGCCAATGACATCATTAAATCCTGTTTATACAGTCGGGGATCAGATTATTGAAGCAATTATGCTGCATAAGGGAGTTAAAAGAAAAGAAGCAAGGAAACAGGCTATTGAGATGCTCCAAAAAGTAGGTATTCCACTCCCTGAACAGAGAGTAGACGAATACCCACATCAACTTTCTGGTGGTATGAGACAGAGAGTTATGATTGCTATGGCACTGTCATGTGATCCAAAACTTCTCATTGCAGATGAACCGACAACAGCTTTAGATGTTACAATTCAGGCCCAAATACTAGAATTAATGAATGATTTGAAGGCAAGTTATGGGATGTCTATTATGATGATCACTCATGATCTTGGTGTTATTGCAGAAGTTTCAGATAGAGTTGCCGTAATGTATGCAGGTAAAGTTGTTGAATATACTGATGTAGATACTCTCTTTGAAGATCCTAAACATCCTTACACTTGGGGTTTGATGAATTCAATACCTAAATTAGATAAAGATGTAGATAGATTAGAAGCAATACCTGGTAGTGTACCTTCACCTCTTAATTTTCCAGAAGGATGTAAATTTAATACACGCTGTCCACTTGCTGAAGGTAAATGTTTTACAGATGAACCTCCATTAGAAGAAGCGGCAGAAGGTCATAAAGTTCGCTGCTGGAGATATAAAGACTTAGAAGAAATTAAACTTAGAGGAGAAAGAATCTATGCAGATGGGGGTGTTGATAAATAATGGCCAAAAATCTATTAGAGGTCAATAATTTAAAAAAATATTTCCCAGTAAAGGCTGGAATATTTAAGAGAACAGTTGCACATGTTAAAGCTGTTGATGATATTTCTTTTGCTGTTAAAGAGGGTGAAACTTTAGGCCTTGTTGGTGAATCAGGCTGTGGAAAATCAACAACTGGTAGAACTATACTTCGTCTTCTGGAAGCAACAGAAGGAGAAGTGTTATTTGAAGGTAAAGATGTAATGAATTTAAATAAAACCCAACTGCGTGAAATTAGAAGAGATATGCAGATAATTTTTCAGGACCCTTATGCTTCTTTAAATCCTAGGATGACAGTAGCAGATATCGTAGGAGAACCTTTAGATATTCATAAACTTGCTGCTAACAAAAAGGAAAGAAATAAGCGGGTTAAAGAAATTTTAGAAAATGTAGGTCTTGGTGAAGAATATATGAACCGCTATCCACATGAGTTTAGCGGTGGTCAGAGGCAGAGAATTGGAGTTGCCCGAGCACTTGCAGTTGATCCAAAGTTAATTATTGCAGATGAACCTGTATCTGCCCTTGATGTTTCTGTACAGGCTCAGGTAGTTAATCTAATGCAGGATTTACAGAAGGAATTTGGTCTTACTTACCTCTTTATTGCTCATGATTTGAGCGTAGTAAAACATATCAGTGACCGAGTTGCTGTTATGTATCTTGGTAAAATTGTTGAACTTGCAGATAAAAAAGAATTATTCAAGAATCCAATTCATCCATATACACAGTCTTTATTGTCTGCTATACCAGAAGCAGATCCTAAAAAGAAAAAAGACAGAATTATTTTAGAGGGAGATGTACCTAGTCCTGTTGATCCACCATCTGGGTGTAGATTTCATCCCCGCTGTCCAAAAGCTTTTGAAAAATGTCCAGTAATGGAACCAGAATTCAAAGAATATGGTGATGGTCATTTTGCTGCCTGCCATTTATTAGAGGAATAAAGTAAAATTATTTTTTGTAATTCAGTTTAATATAATGATTTGAAAATAGTTTAACGATAAGTAATTAATCCCTGTTTTTGGTTGACCAAAAACAGGGATTTTTCTATCTTCAAAGAATATTATAACTAGTAATGATAAAATATCATATGGTCTTAATTGATTATATTACTTAAATAATTCAATTTTTGATGAGAGGTGTTTATATATGTATAAGAAATTTTATGATAATAAGTATTTATTGATCTTAACAATATCAATATTTATTTTTATAACTAATTACCGTGTTCTTGCTGTATCTTCTGGTGGTATATTAAATATACGTGAATTAAAAAAACCACTAACTCTTAATCCAATTCATTCAGTTGATGATGTTTCAAAAAAAATAACAGAACAAATTTTTGAGAGTCTTGTAATTGTAAATAATCAAGGGAAGATTGAACCCTATTTAGCTGAATCATGGGAAATAATGGATGAAGGACGCACAATAATTGTTAAATTAAGAAACGATGTATATTTTCATGATAAAATAAAGAATAATATTAATACCAAAAATGGTGGGAGAAATGTAACTGCTGAAGACTGGAAATGGTCATTAAATTATTTAGCTTCTCCTGAAAATAAATCGCCTTATGCTTATATATTAAAGAATGTTGTTGGTTATAATGACTATATTAATGGTAATTCAAATAAAATTAAAGGAATTAATGTAATAGATGAATATACCTTAGAATTTAAATTACAAAGTTCAAATGCACTATTTCTATATAATCTAGCTCATTCAGCAGCAGTTGTGTTACCAAAAGAAGATGTAAAAAATAAAAGTTTAAAATGGGATATAAATCCTGTTGGCACTGGAGCCTTTATATTTGATAAATTAGATAATAACTCATTATCTTTAGTAAAAAATAATAATTACTGGGATTATGAAGATAAAAAAAAGCTTCCCTATTTGGAAGAAATAATTTTTTATTTTGCAGTCTTTTCAGATGATAATGATTATAATTTTGAAGATTATTCTTTATTCAAGATAAATTCAGAAGAATACAGTTTGCTTTTTGAAGATAAAACTATTCCTAATAATTATGATTTGATAAAATTTCCGGGAGCAGATATTTATTATTATGGTCTTTATTTTGGTGAAGATTATCAGCAAAATAATGGAATTGACTATCAAGAATTTAGAGAATTATTAAATCATATAATTGACAGAGGTGAACTGATAGAAAATCTAAAAACTGCTCATTATATGCCTATAAAAACGAATCAAGATATTTTTTCCTATAATAAAGGTGATGAGATAAAAATTAATAATCTTAAAGATGAATTTAATTTAAGTCCTGATTTTAAGTTAAAACTTATAATAAATAATAAAGACTTAAATATTAAGGCAGCAGAAGAAATCAAAAAACAATTTTCAAAATATGAGATAGAATTAGAAATCACTAAATTGAACTGGGTTGAGTATATTAATGAAATTGAAGAAAATAGTGGAGATTATGATTTGTTTTTTATGAGTTATAAGACAAATAACGTTTTTGAATTTCTCAGAGAAAATTTTTACAGTGAAACAGAAGATCAGAAAAATAATTATTTTAATTATCATAATTCAAGATTAAATTACTTATTAGATTATTTAGAAATAGAAACAGCTGCAGATAAAAGAGATAGAGCGATTGAGATTATACAAGATGTTATTCACTCTGATGTTCCAGCTTTTTATATAATGCAGAGTGCAGAGACATACCTAATTGAAAATCGTCTGAAATATTTAGAAAAATTTAAAGAATATAATAGTAAATTTTACAAATATGTTTATCTTGAGTAGTGATAAGACAATGGATTCTTTATCTGATTTCCAATGATAAAATTTATAACATAACAAGAGAAAAATCATAACAACACATCTTATTTATCAGCTTATTTATGAAATCGATTTCATTAATTTTCATAGTTTTTTCATAGTTATTATTAACTGAAAATTTGAAATTTTTACAATAATATTAATAAATTACCTTGAATAGTTTATAGGTCGATTTATTTATCATTTTTCCTCTAAATACTCATTATTCCGCTATAATTATTATAATTATCAAAAAATATAAAAAATTTGAAGGAGTTTTTTGAATTTTATAGAATATATATATTAAGTGAAATGGATTTCATAAACTTTATGGGAGCGAATATTATGGATGTTACTATGAAAGATGTAGCAAAATTAGCAGGAGTTTCATTGAGTACAGTATCTCGTGTTTTAAATGACAGTTCTTTAGTTAGAGAAGAAACAGCTCGCAAAGTTAAAAAAGCTGTTGAAAAACTGGACTATCAAATCAATGATTCTGCAAGAATATTAAGAACAAATACCAGTAATCTTATTGGGGTAATTGGAGCGGGTATGGAACATCCATTTTTAGCTAATTTATTAAAAGGTATAGAAGCTGAAGCCAGAGAAAGGGGTTATGCTTTAGTCTATGGTGATTCAGATGGAGAGTTTGAAAAAGAGCAAAATTATTTAAATATCATGAAGCAGAAAAAGATTGATGGAATTATTTTAATTACCACAAATTATTATACGGAATTATTAAATATTGTTAAGGATTATCAGATTCCAGTTGTTTTTGCTTCAGGTTATATTAGTGATCCAGAGATAAGCTGTGTTACAGTTGATAATGTTGCTGCAGCTTATGATGTAGTTGAATACTTATGTAAAATAGGTCATAAGAGTATAGCTTTTATAAAGGGTCCTGATTTAGATTTGCTTGCCAGTCAGGAAAGATTGAGAGGAGTTAAACTGGCCTTGAGATTAAGTAATATAAAATATGACTCAAATAAATTTATTGAGGGAGACTTTACTTTTGAAAGTGGTTATTCTGCTGCCGAAAAAATCATGGATAGATTTCCAGAGACTTCAGCTATTTTTGCATTTAATGATGAGATGGCAGTAGGTGCAATAAGATACATAGAAGAACAAGGATTAAACGTACCTCAGGATATTTCTGTGGTTGGTTTTGATGGTATTGAATTAGGTAAATATACAAAGCCTTCTTTAACAACTGTAAAACAGTCTGGTTACAAACTTGGTCTTAAAAGTATAGAATTACTTTATAAAATAATTAATGGAGATAAAGTAGAAGATAACAAAGTCTTTATACCACACAAATTGATAATCAGGGAAAGCACTAATCAAAAAAATCGCCTATCTTCTGACGAGGAGGTGGTAGTTGATAAGGAAAAGAAAATTTGATTTTAATTTGTATTAACAAATAAACTTTAGAGGAGGAAATTATTAATGAGAAAAAAATTGTTTTTAGTTTTTGCTCTTGTATTTGTTCTTGTATTTAGTGGTGTAGTAATGGCCCAGGAAGAAATTACACTTACTGTTGCAGGTGGTGCTGTTGGTCAGGAAAAAGAAACAACAGAATTAGCGGCAGAAATGTATATGGAGAGAAATCCTAATGTTAAAGTAGAAGTAATAGATACTCCTAACTCTTCAAGTGAACGTTTAGGCCTTTATCTACAGTTTTTAGAAGCTGAAAGTCCAGAAGTAGATGTATATCAGATAGATGTTATCTGGCCAGGAGATCTTGCAGAACACTATATTGATTTTTATGAATATGGCGCTGAAGAGATTGTAGATGATCACTTTCAGGCGATAATTGAAAATAACACAGTTGATGGTCGTTTAGTTGCACTTCCATGGTTTACAGATGCAGGACTTCTATATTACAGAACAGATTTATTAGAAAAGTATGACCGTGATGTACCAGAGACTTGGGATGAATTAGAAGCAACTGCAGAATATATAGTTGAACGTGAAAGAGAAAATAATCCTGACTTTCAAGGTTTTGTTTGGCAGGGAGATGCTTATGAAGGTTTAACATGTGATGCTTTAGAGTGGGTTGCCTCTAATAATGGTGGAACAATAGTAAATATGGATAGTGAGATTACTATAAATAATGAAAATGCAATTGAAATAATAGATAAAGCAGCTGGTTGGGTTGGAACTATTTCACCTAGTGGTGTAACTGGTATGGATGAAGAAGGAGCAAGAAGTATTTGGGAAGCTGGAAATGCATTATTTATGCGTAATTGGCCATATGCATATGCTTTAGGAAATGTAGAAGGCAAACCAACCGCTGGTAACTTTGATGTGTCTCCCTTACCTGCTGGTGAAGGTGGTACACCTGCAGCTGCTTTAGGTGGCTGGAATTTAGCAGTAAGTAAATATTCGAATCATCCAGAGGAAGCTGCAAAGTTAGCAATGTTTTTAGCTGGAGAAGAAGTTCAGAAATTGCGAGCAGTTCAGGCAACTTTAAATCCTACTATAAAATCTCTATATGAAGATGAAGATGTACTTGAAGCAGCACCATTTTTTGGCAGATTATATGATGTATTTACAAATGCTGTAGCACGTCCCTCAACTGCAACAGCTCCTCAATACAATCAGGTATCAGAATTATTCTTCCAGGCAGTACATTCTGTATTAACTGGTCAAGAAGATGCAAGAACTGCTGTTGAATATTTGGAGTTAGATCTAATGGATTTAACTGGTTTTGATACAGCACCAGTTCAATAAGACCAAAATAAATCTACTAGATTAAAATTAAAGAGGGGGATTCCCCCTCTTTAATTTATATATTATTAATAGATTGAGGAGGTAATTTTGATGGCAAATAATAGTTCGAATCTTGCTAAAGAGGAACAGAAACTAGCATTAAAACTTTTAATTCCTGCATTTTTAATTTTAATTTTAATTGCTTTATATCCACTTGGCCAAGTTTTTTATACAAGTTTTACTGACCGTACTTTTGCAACAACACGTGAAACAAAATTTGTTGGGATAGATAACTATAAAGCGTTATTATCTTTGAGTGCAAGAGAACTTTCACCAGTTATAGATGAAGATACTGGAGAACAGATGATTGATGATGAGGGTAATAGAGTTTATGAAAGGCCTATCCAGGTATTACCTAGGAACCCTTATAGATATCGAGAGGTATTTCAATTGAGTCTTTTTGGCAATCGTTATGTAATTGGGGCTAGAACACCTGATTTTATCAGGGCAGTTTGGAATACTTTACTTTTTACATTTTTTTCTGTTTTTTTTGAAACCTTATTGGGTCTTGGAATTGCACTTGTAGTAAATAGTGAGTTTAAAGGCAGAGGAGTAATGAGGGCAGTAATGCTTGTTCCCTGGGCTGTTATAACAGTTGTATCAGCAAAGATGTGGGAATGGATGCTTCAACCTAATAGAGCAGGGCTATTTAATATGATTGGAGATAAATTGGGCCTGACAGATGGTAGTTTTGCTTTTTTAACTGAGCCAAGTTTACAGTTGCCATCTATTATTGCAGTTGATGTTTGGAAAACAACACCATTTATGGCATTATTGATTTTAGCAGGTCTTCAGTTAATTCCAAATGAATTATATGAAGCAGCTGAAGTTGATGGTGCAAGTAAGTTCAGACAATTTTTCCAAATAACTTTACCACTATTAAAACCCTCACTTGCAGTAGCATTGATTTTTAGAACTTTAGATGCTTTAAGAGTTTTTGATGTATTTCAGGTTATGCTATCACAGCGGAAATATTCAATGGCTAGTTTTAACTATTTTCAGCTAATCTCTGCAAGAAGAATGGGGATGGCATCTGCAATTGGAGTAATTATCTTTATACTTATATTTGCCTTTGCAATCCTTTATATGAAATCCTTGGGAGTTGATACAGAATGACAAAAGACCAGAAAAAAATACTTAAAAAAGTATTATTTTATTTTGTGCTGGCAATAGTAATAGTTTATTTATTGTTTCCATTTTATTGGGCTGTAAATTCTTCTTTAAAAACTGAAGCACAATTATCTATGACACCAGCTACTCTAATTCCGCGCGATCCAGGTACTGGAGAAATATCAATATTTACCCATAATTATACATCTATTTTTAAAGATGGACAATTTGTAAGGGGTTTATATAATAGTGTGATTGTAGCAACTTCAACAACAATTATTGCTTTATTAACTGGATCATTTGCAGCTTTTGCATTAGGAAAATTAAGATTTAAAGGTAAATCACCAGCTTTATATACAATATTAGCTATGACAATGTTTCCTCAGGTGACAGTTTTGTCAGGCTTATATGCAGTAATTAATGCTTTAAATTTAGGTGCAAGAGCAAGTATGATTTTTACTTACCTTTTATTTACATTACCATTTACTACCTGGGTTTTAACTTCTTTTTTCAGAGATTTACCTAAAGAAATTATGCAATCTGCTCAGGTTGATGGAGCAACCCCGTTTCAGACATTTTATATGATATTGCTGCCATTAACTGCACCAGCACTTGTAACTACAGGATTGCTTTCCTTTATACAGGCCTGGAATGAGTATTTATTTGCTTTAACATTTACATCAATTGATGTAGAAGCAAGAACTGTTCCGGTTGCTATACAATATTTTACTGGAGCAGTTGCGAGGCAGGAACCATTTGGAGAGATAATGGCAGCTGCGGTTGTTGTAACAATTCCAATTGTAGTTTTAGTATTAATCTTCCAGAAACGTATTGTTGCTGGATTAACTGCTGGAGCTGTTAAAGGTTAAATATTAATCAATTTATTAAATTTATAATTAGGCCATTTAAATTCCACTTTTTTGAGATGATTGTGGGATTTAGTGGCCTGATTTATTTAATAATTATTACAATTTAATTTTATGAATAGAGGTGCAAAAAATTGGCAGAAAAAAAATTATTTGAAGTAATCGATGGATGGAATTTAGCAATTAATAATTTTGATAAAGAACAGATAGTTCACTATGGAAGCAATCTTTTATGTGGGAATGGTTATCTTGCCTATAGAGGCACACTTGAGGAATGGAATAAAGAACAGTATAAAGCCTGTATTGTTAGTGATACATACGACATGGCTGATGGTAAATGGCGTGAGCTTACAAATACTCCTGATGGTTTACTGACTCAAATATATATTGATAATAGAAAAATTGGCCATTATCCAGGTTCAAAATATAATGAAACACAACTAAAATTTGACTATCGCTATGGTATTTTTAAAAGAAAAAGTGAGTTCGAAAAAGAAAATTATAATATAAGTATTGAATCAGAAAGATTTGCTTCTTATGATAATTTGCATTTGATAGCAAATAAGTATCAGATAAATAATTTAGATTTAGTTGATAAATTTGAATTAAAGATAGGAATCGATGGAGATGTTTGGAATTTAAATGGTGAACATTTAAATAATTTTGTAGGTGAATATGATTCAGAAAAGCAAATATTATATTTAAAAGCTGAAACAGTAGAAAAGAAAATTGATGTTGTAACAGTGTTGGCTTTTAAATTAGATAATGCAGAAATCAAGAATATTAAAATTGAAAATAAAGAAAAATCTATTTTTTTAATTTTAGAAATTGATGCTGAAGATATAAATCAAGTAGAAATGCAGCGGAATGTAATTATCTACAGCAGTAATGATCTTGAAGATCCTTTAAATGTGGCCTTATCCGAAGCTGAGAAAAGTATTAAAAAAAGTTACAATGAACTTTTAGAAAAAAATCAAGATATTTGGGATAAAAAATGGGATATACTAGACATTAAACTAAAAGGTAATCAGATGGATCAGTTGGCATTAAGATTCAACTTATATCATAATATTATCGCAACTCCAGCTCATAGTGATAAACTGCCAATTGGGGCAAGGGGATTATCATGTCAGGCTTATCAAGGAGCTGCATTCTGGGATCAAGAAATATTTAATTTACCTATGTTTTTGTTCACCGAAACAGAAACCGCAAAAAATATATTAAAATATCGGTATCACACTCTTGATGGAGCTCGAAAAAAAGCAAAAAATCTTGGTTATGCTGGGGCATTTTATGCATGGATTAGTGGAAAGAGTGGGGAAGAGCTTTGTCCTTCATTTTTCTTTAAAGATGTTATTAGCGGTAGAAAAATAAGAAATCACTTTAATGACTGGCAGATTCATGTTTCTCCAGATATTAGTTATGCTGTCTGGCAGTATTTTCTCGCATCTGATGATATTGAATTTATTCTTAATTATGGGGTAGAAATATTATTTGAAGTAGCGCGTTTTCTTCATTCAAGAGTGCATTATAACAAATACAAAGATCAGTATGAAATTATTAGATTGTTAGGTCCAGATGAATATCATGAGAATGTTGACAATAATGCTTTTACCAATTATCAGAGTAAATTTGCACTTAAAAAAGCACTATATTTCTATTTCAAATTAAATAATGAATATCCTGAACAGCTTGATGATTTAAAAAGAAAATTAGACTTAAATGAAAATGAAATTACAGCCTGGCAGGAAATAGCAGAAAAATTATATTTACCAAAACCTGAACCTCAAAGTAAATTGATTGAACAGTTTGATGGATACTTTAAGCTTGAAGATACTAGAGCTGAAGAACTTGAAAAAAGGTTGATAAATAAAGATGAATACTGGGGATGGCCAAATGGAGTTGCTGTTTTTACACAGGTAATTAAACAGGCAGATATAATACAGTTATTTACTCTACATGATATTTTTCCACAAGAAGTAGTAGAAAAAAATTATAATTATTATGAACCTCGTACCCAACATGGTTCATCATTAAGTCCTTCACAATATGCAGTTACTGCTGCTCGGATAGGGAACCCCGAGGAAACATATAGGTACTTCGAAAAATCTGCATATATTGATCTGAAAAGCACCAACAAGGCAGTAAGTGGTGGTACCTTTATTGGTGGTATTCATACTGCTGCAGCAGGAGGTATCTGGCAGATTATAGTCAATGGTTTTGCAGGAATGAAACTGAATAAAAAATCTTTATCTTTTGATCCTGTATTAACAGATGAATGGGAAGAGATTGAGTGGAAAATAAATTATAAAAATCAAAAAATGGATTGTATTTTAAATCATAATCGTTTTGTTATTAAGTCATCTCCGAAAAATACAAAAAATCTTATTTTAAAGGTTTTTGGAAAAGATTATGAATTAAAAGTGGGGGAAGAAATAGAAGTAAAAATTTAGCATTCAGTATTATTTTTTAACATTATTTTAAAAATTATTAAGTATATATAAATATTATTTATTAAAAAAGGGCTCCTTAAGTAAGGAGCCCTTTAAATGTTCTATATTATTATTATTTTTTTATTTATAGTTAAATATATCTAAATAATATATAGTTTTGATTTTGAAAATAAAATATCAATAATTATTAAACCGAAAGAAGCATCCGGTCATTATTGAATTTACCTCCATGTTTAATTTCAAACATTTTTAGCAATTTTTCAATTGTGAGATTTTCTTTTTCTTCGCCTTTTATATCATAAATAATTTCTCCACCATCCATCATTATGAGACGATTACCCATTTTAATAGCATCTTCCATATTATGAGTTATCATTAAAGTAGTTATATTATTCTCATTTACAAGCTCAGCTGTAAGCTTCTTAATCTTTATAGCTGTAGCAGGATCTAATGCTGCTGTATGCTCATCAAGCAGGAGCAAACGAGGACCAGCAACTGTAGCCATTAGCAGTGTTAAGGCCTGTCTCTGCCCACCAGAAAGAAGCTTAACCTTAGTAGTGAGTCTTTTTTCTAAACCAAGGTCAATTTTTTCAAGATGCTTTTTCATAATTTTTCTCTTGTGTTTACTTAGACCCCATCTTAAAGATAAATTATTTGACTTAGAGATAGCTAATGATAAGTTTTCTTCTATAGTCATTTCTGGTGAAGTACCTGCAAGTGGATTTTGGAATACACGTCCAATATGCTGTGCACATTTATATTCGCTTTTTTTAGTAATGTCTTCATCATCAAGAATAATAGTACCATTTTCTACAGGAAATACACCCGCAATAGAATTTAATAATGTTGATTTTCCAGCACCATTACTTCCAACTATAGTTATAAAATCACCTTCATTAACAGTTAAGTCAATATTATTTATAGCAATATTTTCGTTTGGTGTACCTTTATAAAATATTTTTTCTAAATTTTTGATTTTAAGCATTTAAATCACCTCAATGCCTTTTTAATTCGTGGAGTTGATAAGAAAATAATAACAAGTAATGCTGTCAGCAATTTAAGATCTGATGCTGCAAGACCAAGATTTAAAGCTATAGATATACTAAAACGATAAAGAATAGATCCAGTAATAACTCCAATAGTTGCAATAAACATTGACCTTTCTCCAATTATAACTTCACCAATAATAACAGATGCTAAACCAGCAACAATTGTACCAACACCCATATTTACATCTGCAAAACCTTGATATTGACCAACTAGAGCACCAGATAAAGCAACTAAAGCATTTGAGATTATAAGTCCAAGCATTTTCATAGAATTAGTACTTATTCCCATACTTCTGATCATCTGTGGATTATCACCTGTAGCTCTCAGTGCAAAACCAATCTGAGTATTTAAAAAAGCATCCAGAACAAGTTTAACTATGATAATAAAAGAAACCAGTATAACAATATTATTCCAGGGATAAGGAATACCCAGTGCTTCAATATTAGAGAAAATGGTTTCTTTACCAATCAGAGGTATATTTGGTCTCCCCATTACTCTTAAATTAATTGAGTAGAGTGATGTCATTGTTAATATACCTGATAGAAGTGGAGCAATTTTTAATTTAGTATTTAAAAAACCAGTCATTGCTCCAGCTACCCCACCAGCACATACTGCTGCTGCAATTGAAACAAAAGGATTCATTCCTAATGTCAATAGTCTTGCTGAGACAGCAGCTCCAAGAGGGAGACTGCCATCAACAGTTAGATCTGCGAAAGCCAATATTCTAAAAGATATAAAGACACCAAGAGCCATAATTCCAAATGCCAGCCCTTGTTCTAAAGACGTAATTGCAAAACTTAAATTCATAAGCCACCTCACACCATATTATAACAACTTTTGATTATAATCTTATTTTATTTAATAAAATTTGTTCTAGATTTAACTTAAAAAATTAAATATAGAATTATGATATTTATAGTAAATAGAGTAATTTAATTATTCATAAATTACATCTGCTCTTTCTAATACTGCTTCAGGAATTTCAAGCCCTAAATCTTCTGCAGCTTTAGTGTTTAAGTAGAGCTTTAACTGATCAGAAGATTCAACAGACATACCTGCAGTATCTTCACCATTTAAAACTCTTGCTGCCATTTTTCCTGTCTGTATACCTAATAATTTATAATCTATACCAAGTGTAGCAATTGCTCCCTGTTCAACTTGTCCATTTTCTGATGCAAAAACAGGAACATTTTTTGAATTGCTGATATTTAATACTGAAGGAAGCGCAGATACTATTATATTATCTGTTGGTACATAAAATGCGTCTACTTTATCTACTAAAGATGAAGTGGCAAGCCCAACTTCACTACTGTTACTTACAGTACCTTCATGGAGTGTTACACCCATCTCTTTAGCTTTGGCCTTAGCTATATCAACTTGAACAACAGAATTTACTTCACCAGGATTGTAGAGTATTCCAATATCACTAACATTTGGTATGAATTCTTTAATAAGTTCCAATTGTTCTCCTACAGGATTCATATCAGTAGTACCAGTTATATTTGCTCCAGGTGTTTCCATACTGTCAACAATTCCTGCTGCGACAGGATCTGTAACCGCAGTAAACATAACTGGAATATCCTTGATTATATTAGCTGCTGCCTGTGCATTTGGAGTGGCGATAGTTAAAATCAAATCTAATTCTTGAGATCTAAATCTCTGAGCTATTGATTGTGCAGTAGCAAAATCAGCCTGAGCGTTTTGTTCAAGAAATTCGACATTCTCTTCTGTAAAACCTTCCTCTGCTAGTCCTTCAATAAAACCATCTCTTGCAGCATCTAAAGCAGGATGTTCTACAAATTGAGAAATTCCAATTTTGTATTCCTCCTGAGCAGAAACTGAAAAAGTTAAAAATGCCATAATAACAAAAAGTAAAATTAATAAATTAAAAGATTTGTTTTTCATTAATAATAATCCCCTTTCTAACTGGTAGTGGGGAATAACAAGACAGCTCTAATATAAAAAAACACTCCTGGCGGAGTGTTAAATATAGCATTAATAAAAATAGACATAAATAATCTGCAAAATTAATTTAGTCTAAATTAATTAAAGCTGTTCCTACAAATTTCTCCTACCATATTACCATGCTACCAGTTATTTGATTTTCTTTATTATACTATTGATTTTGGTATTTTGTCAATAAAATAACACTTATTTATAGCTTTGATTTCAATTTGATTTAAAAGAGCAAAATATATTATTGTTTTTCAATTAAAGAACGGTGACTTAGTCCAACTGCAACTTCATTTAAATTAAACATACCTACTCCAAAAAATACTGAAACCACAATGTGTTCTCCACTCCTAGCAACCCCAATTTTTCCGCCTACATTCAACCCCATAGTTCTCGGCATGATTTGAGATAATGCATCATGAGCAGCTCCAGCTACAGCACCCTGAGCTACATGAGATTCATCAATGATATTTTCTCTTTTGGCTGCAATGACAGCTCTTTCTATAATTTCTGGAACAGACTTATTGAATTCTCCTCCAAAATCAACTGCTGCAGTTTTTATATTTTCTTTTGAAAACATTTTTTTTAGTTCATTTTCTTCACTTCGTGTAGAAATAGCCATTTTAACTGCTGCCTTAGCTGTCTCTAAACTATTATGTTTCATTATTTTTTACCTCCTTTGGAGTGTATAACATCATTATAGCAGATATTATAAAGATTTAAAATATCTATAAAACATTGTTGTTATTGAATATATTTAATTTTTGTTTTATACTTAATAGTGTCAATAAAAAGATCAATAGAGGGTGATGACAATAAAAATATTAATTGTAGCATTTTCACTAGCTTTAGATGCAGCAGGAGTTGCTATGGCCATAGGTTGTGGTACCAATCCAGATTTTAAAGAAAAAAGTTCTATTGTTTTTTCTTTTGGTTTTTTTCAATTCTTATTTGCTTTAATGGGAGCACTAATTGGTCATTATATTGACTTAAACTTCTTTACTATTTCCGATTATTTTAGTGGTACAGTACTACTAGTTTTAGGTATATACTTAATAATCGAAGGTTATCAGAGTGAAGAAGAATGCATTTATACCAATTTATCTTTATGGACAATAATCATTTTAGGAATCAGTGTAAGTATTGATGCTTTAGGAGCTGGTTTTTCAATTCTCTTTGAAGTAAATTATTTAACAATGATTTTCAATTCAATTGTTATTGGATTAACTGCATCTGTATTAACTGCATCTGCATTCAAAATTATTTTATATATCAAGCACATTGCGATAGTAGAAAGATATGCCAGTTATCTTGGTGGAATAATTTTAGTATTATTGTCTTTGAATATAATATTTGCTTAGATTATTATTTATTATCATTTTGAATAAACCATATTATTTTCTTAATATAGATATTACTTCAAGATGTTTGGTGTGTGGAAACATATCTACTGCTCTAAATCTATCTAATTTATAGTTATGGATTTTTAGTTCTTTGATGTCTCTTGCAAGACTTTTAGGATTACAGGAAATATATAATATAGTATCAGCATCTATTTTTGCTATTTTATTTAATGCTTTTGGATTAATTCCTGGTCTGGGAGGATCTATAATAATTAAATCGGCTTTATCATTAATATTATCTATTTCTTTTAAGACATCACCTGCGTGATATTCTGTGTTGTGAATTCCATTTAGTTCTGCATTCTCTTTAGCCCTTTTAACTGCATTTTTATCAATTTCAATACCATAAATTTTATCTGCTTTTTCTGCTATTGTTTGAGAAATTGTTCCAGCTCCACAGTATAAATCATATACAACTTCGTTTTTAGCGTTTTCTATATATTCTCCAGCTTGGCTGTATAATATTTCTGCCCCTTTTGTATTTGTTTGGAAAAATGAGAGTGAATCTATTTTAAATTTTTTATCAAGCAGTTTATCGTAAAAGTATTCTCTACCATGATAAATTTTCATTTCGTCACAGCTAACTTGATCTGAGTAATCATCATTAATTGTCTGAATAAAACCAACTAATTGGCCTTCTAAATTAAGATTATTAATTTTTTCAGATAATATACTAAAATCATGATTTTGTTGAGAAGTAGTAATTAAATTGACGATAACTTCACCAGTGTTTATACCTTTTCTGATAATTAAATTTCTAAGAAAGCCTTCGCGTCTTTTGATATGATATTTTTTAAAATCATTTTCTCGACAGTAGTCAAGAATCTCTTTTAAAATAACCCTGAAATCATTGTCTACCAGCAGACAGTGGTCAACAGTTACAACATCAAATCTTTTTCCACGTGGATGCATTCCCAGTTGAAGTTCTCCACCTATTTTTAAATCACCAAAACTGAACTCCATATTATTCCTGTATTCGAAAATATCTGGACTTGCGGTTATACCGTCAAAATTATCTGTATTAATCTCATTTTCTTTAAAGATTTCTAAAAGCAGCTTTTTTTTATCCTTAAGCTGCTGATTATATGGTATATGCTGAATTGAACAGCCACCACATTTATCGTAGTGTTTACAAGTTTCAACTGATTCTGAGTTATTATTCATATTAAACTCCCTTTCTGATCTCAATTTAACCCCCAGATTAATTTTAACCTGGGGGTTTTTAAATGAATAAATTATCATAGTTATTTCTATCTATTATTAAAATAAATCTTAATTTAACTTTATTGAAGTCCTGCAGCAATTATGCTATCAATGTTTTAAAAATTGAGATAAGCATAATTACAAATATTGCTGGAGGTACAATGTATTTAATTAAAAGCT
The DNA here is from genome assembly GCA_964649895.1 of uncultured Halanaerobium sp. GTDB lineage: Bacteria > Bacillota > Halanaerobiia > Halanaerobiales > Halanaerobiaceae > Halanaerobium. Next base: position 2,014 of record CAZYRX010000007.1, on the reverse strand, counting down.
GAATTTAGACATTGTACTTTAGCCTCACAGCGGAGATATTCCAACAAGTTTTTTCTTTGCATAAATTACTCTCCTCTATTTTTTTATTAAGGTTAATTTTATCATAGAGCTGCATTTCTATCAATTAATTCGCCCTGTTTTTTGAATTATTTATTAGATGAATTTTCATTTCAAGCAATTTATTTTTTAGATAACTGGAATTAAAACATTAAATTTGTTATAATGCATTCGACCTGGTTACTATTAGTAGAGATTATTGATTATTATTAAGTTTTAAAAGACTAGATTAGTATTTTTGATTATTATATAGATGAGTCCATTTATATATTAGCTGAGAATTATTAGTCAGGTTAAAAATTATAAGTAGTTTAAGTACATAGAGGAGGAATGGAATTTGGAAATGAAAAGGGATGAGTGGGGAAGTAGAATTGGTTTTATTTTGGCAACGATTGGTTCGGCAGTAGGATTAGGTAATATCTGGCGTTTTTCTTATCAAGCATATGAAAATGGTGGTGGAGCATTTTTGTTCCCTTATATTTTCGCTTTAATCACTGCAGGAATACCACTACTGTTATTAGAAATGGGGTTTGGATTTTTTACAAGGAATTCTGCACCTGGTTCTTTTAAAAAAATAGGAAAGAAATATGAATGGATTGGCTGGTGGTCAATTTTAATAGCATTTATAGTAACTGTATATTACATAGTAATTATAGCTTGGAGTTTATTATTTGTATTTGAATCATTTTCACTTGGATGGACTGCAGATCCAGAAAGCTTTTTCTTTGGAGAATTTTTAGGTTTTAGTGGGAGTGCATTTCAATTAGGAGGCATCCAGTGGAACATTTTCTTCGCATTATTAGCAGTTTGGTTGATTAATTATTCCATAATTATGGGTGGAGTAAAAAAAGGTATAGAGAAGGCTAGTAAAATTTTCATGCCTCTGCTAGCTTTGATGGTTCTAGTTATAGTATTTAGAGGCATAACTTTACCAGGTTCAATGGCAGGTATTCGAGCATTTATTACACCTGATTTTTCAAAAATACTTGATTGGGAAATTTGGGTAGGTGCATATGGACAGATTTTTTTCACACTTAGTCTTGGTTTTGGAATTATGATAGCTTATTCAAGTTATTTGCCTAAAAAAGCTGATGTAATAAAAAACGGCATTATTGCAGGTATATCTAATAGTGTGTTTAGTATAATTGTTGGATTTGGAGTTTTTGGTATTCTTGGTTATATGGCTCTACAGCAGGGTGTAGATATTTCTGAGGTAGCAACATCTGGGATAGGTCTTGCATTTATAGCATTTCCTAAAGCAATTAATCTTTTGCCTGGATTACCACAGTTGTTTGGCTTTGCATTCTTTCTTTCACTTACAATTGCAGGCTTATCTTCCAGCATTTCACTTATAGAGTCAGTGGTTTCTTCATTAATTGATAATTTCAGTTTTAGTCGTAAAAAAGCAGTTACTTTAGTTTCGCTAACTGGTTTTATTTTAGGCATACCATTAGTTACAGGTGGAGGACTTGCGATTTTGGATATAGTTGATCATTTTGTTAATATATTTGGTCTACTTGTAGTTGGGTTTGTAGAAATGCTTGTATTAAGCTATGCATTCGGACTAGATAGAATTAGAGATAATATGAATCAAAGCTCAGATTTAAAGGTGGGAATGAGCTGGAGTGCAATGCTTAAAGTTATAGCACCATTATTTATTGGTATTGGGTTGATTCAAAATACTATCGCAGAATTAAGCACCTTATATGGTGGTTATCCACTCAGTCAACTAATATCATTTGGTTGGCTTACAGCTGCTCTTCTTATAGTATTTGCCTTATATATAGCTAAAACCAGTAGTACTACCGTTTAAACAGTATCTTTATTTCGACTGTTTAATTATAGTATTATTTATTATATAATAATTATGACAAGAATTTGGTCTTTAGGCTAATTTATATATGTTGGTCATCACATTTATTAATATCTATAAAGTTGTTAGAATGACACTATGATT
>CAZYRX010000006.1:17427-65185 GCA_964649895.1 uncultured Halanaerobium sp. | reverse complement strand
TGGTGATGTAATCCAGAAACCGCAAGCAGTGCTGGAATAGCAATCCTTTTACCATTAATGTTTTTATCACTTAAGATCAGAATATTTTTTTCGGCTTCAATTTCAGTCTCAGCTTTGCTAAAGAGTTCTTCTAATACTGTTTCCAGGCTACTTTTTTCTCTAGAAAATGTAATATCCAGTTCTGCAGTTTGAAAACCGGGGCGATCTAAATTTCTGATCTCAGCCAGCTCCTGGTTGCTTAAAAATGGATGCTCAAGTTCTAACTGGCGGCAGCTTTCTGGACTAGGTTTCAGCAGATTAGCCTCTGAGCCAAGATAACTCTTGGCTGCAGTAATCAATTTCTCCCTGATCGAATCGATAGGAGGATTGGTTACCTGGGCAAAACGCTGTTTAAAATAGTTGTATAAAAGCTGGGGCTGATCAGAAAGCACTGCCAGAGAAGCATCATTACCCATCGAACCGATCGGATCGACTCCATCTCTTGCCATCGGAATCAGGATCTTCTTTAGATCTTCATAACTGTAGCCAAAACTTTTCTGCAGCTTAAGCAGCTGCTTTGATTCTATTTCTATATTCTCTAAATCGACATCATTATTAGTAATCTTACTTTCATTATTGCCCTGCACTATATTATTTGCCTGCATCAGATCTTTAAGTTCCAGCAGATTATCTTCAAGCCATTTTCCATAAGGTTTTTGAGAAGCTATACCCTCTTTTAGCTCCTCGTCATTGATGATTCTTCCTTCTTCTGTATCTAAAAGCAGCATCCGACCCGGCTGCAGCCGCTGTTTGCTGACAATATTTTCTTCGGGGATATCAAGCACCCCTACCTCTGAAGAAAGAATTAAGAGCTCATCATCTGTAATATAATAGCGGGAAGGACGCAGTCCGTTTCTATCTAGTACTGCACCTACCTGTCTGCCGTCAGTAAATGCCATGGCTGCAGGTCCATCCCAGGCTTCCATCATTGTCGAATGATAATGATAAAAATCTCGTTTCTGCTTGTCCATCTGCTCATTGTTCTCCCAGGGCTCGGGAATCATCATCATCACCGCATGGGCTAAAGAACGGCCGCTCAAAGTTAAAAACTCCAAAGCATTATCAAAACGGGCAGAATCACTGCCATCTAAATCTATAACAGGTAAAACCTCATGTATATCTTCCCCAAAAACATCGCTTTCAAATAATCCTTCCCGGGCCCGCATCCAGTTCTGATTACCGAGCATCGTATTGATCTCACCATTGTGGATCAGATAACGGTTGGGATGAGCCCGCTCCCAGCTTGGAAATGTATTTGTGCTGAAGCGCGAATGAACCAAGGCCAGCCCGGTTTCTATATCTGGATCACTCAAATCCGGATAAAAACCTTCCAGCTGTTCTGGTGTCAGCATCCCTTTGTAGACAAGGGTCCGACTTGAGAGTGAGGCTATATATAAGTCACCTTTGTATTTGCTATTTTTAATTTTTCTCTCGATTTTTTTACGGATCAAGTATAATTTTCTTTCGAAATCTATTCCTGAATTAATCTCTGCTGATTTTTTAACAAAAAACTGCATAAAATATGGCATGGTTTCGGCTGCAGTCTGACCAATCTCTTGATTATCATATGGTACTTCTCTCCAGCCCAGGAGCTCTTGTCCTGCTGACTCTATAGCTTCTTGAACAACTGCCTGCAGTTCTGCTCTCTTCTCTTTATCATGGGGCAGAAAAATCATTCCCACACCATAATTTCCTACTTCTGGCAGTTCAATTTCAAGTTCTGCTGTCTTATTCCGCAAAAATTTATCAGGCAGCTGCATCAAAATACCTGCACCATCACCTGTGTTTTCTTCACTTCCAGTTGCACCACGGTGGCTCAAATTAACTAGTACTTCCAGTGCCTGTTCTACAATTTTGTGAGACTTACATCCTTTTATATGGCTTACAAATCCCATTCCACAGGCATCATGTTCAAATTCTGGGTCATATAATCCCTGTTTGCCAGGTATCCTGCTAAAACTCATAATAAATCATCCTTCTCTCCTAAGATTGGTTTTTGTAGTTATTTGCAGTAATCTGTAGGTACCAGGTACCAACAGATTACTACAGAAATCTACAGGTTTTCCACCCAGAAGCTGTCTAGGTGTACTCTATAGTATAGATAGAAAGTGTTTAACTGTAAATAGATGCTGCTATTTCTATACCTGTATACAGGGATTATATTTTTAGAACTTTTTGTGAGAAATCACCCCATCCATGTTTTTTCACTTCCCAGACAAAAAAAGATCAACATTAATAATTATTTGCTTTAAATTTAAAGCTATAATATAATATATGTGTGGGTAGAACCCACAGAATTAAAGGTGGTGATAAAATGAGTGATAAATTAGTAGTAAAAGTAGATTCACGAGGAAGAATCACAATTCCTAAAGAAGCTCGTAAAGCAGCGGATATTGAATCAGGTGATTTCCTATATATGAATTTAAGCCCGGGAAAAGTAGAGTTAACCCGAGTTATTGAGGACCCTCTGGTAGAGTTAACTGTCTATGCAGAAAAAGAATATAAAAAAGGGAATACTCAAAATCTAAGAGACTTTGCTGTAGAAGAAGGGATTAATCTAGATGACTGATTATACAATTGAAATTACCAAATCTGTAAAAGTTGACCTAAATAATCTTAAGCATCAAAAAGAGAAAGCTGTTAAAAAAATTATTTCTTTAGAATCAAATCCAATTTCCAAAAGCAAATCGCTTTCTGGAACATTAAAAGGACTAAGAAGTTTTAAATTTTCACTAAATGACGGACAATATCGAGCTATTTTTAAGATTTTAGAAGATAATAAAGTATGCTTGATAATTATTATTGGCAGTAAACAGAATATTTATTTAGAAACCAAAAGAAGAGTTGATGTCTTAAAAAAACAGGATCTAATTTAGATCTATGCTTCTTCTGTATACTCATCCAGTTAGTATGCAAAAACACCGAAAACCATCAGCTATTAATGGTCTCCGGTGTTTATATTTTTCAGCAAAGTTTTAGCTTAAATTATATCTCAAACTCCGCAACTATAGATGTCAGTTTAGCTGCCATTGCTGATAACTCTTCTGCAGCATTTACTATTTCTTCTGTAGAAGCACTCTGTTCTTCTCCAGCAGCTGCTACCTCTTCTGAGTTACTTGCAGCTTCTTCACTAACTGAAGCAATCTGCTCTATAGCAGATTCTACTTCCTGACTATTTCCCCTGACTTCTGCAGACCTGCTGCTAATTTTTTCTATTAAATCACTCAGTGTCAGTGCAGCACCATTGATCTGCTTAAAAGATTTACCTGTTGTTTCAATTGCTGCAACACTCTCATCAACAACTGTTTCTGTCTCATCCATCTTGTTTACGGCATTACCGACACCGTTTTGTATTTCTTTAACAAGACCTCCGATCTGATTTGTGGCATCTTCCGATTCTTCTGCCAGCTGTCTGATCTCATCAGCAACTACCGAAAATCCTCTTCCTGCTTCTCCTGCTCTAGCTGCTTCGATCGCAGCATTTAAGGCAAGCAAATTTGTCTGGGCAGCAATATCATTGATCATCTTAACAATCTCGCCGATCTTGTCTGACAAACCTCCTAGATTACCGATAGTCTTTGAAACATCATTAGAATTATCTTTGACATTTTCTATTTTGCCAATCGAATTATTAATTGATGAATTTCCCTCTTCTATGTTATGCATTACATCATCAGCCTGATCATTCATTTTTGCTGACATATCTGAAACATCGTTAATTTGATTTATTAGATCACTAATTTTGCTGCTTGTTTCTTCAACCTGAGCTGACTGTTCCTCTGCTCCAGAAGCAACCTGCTGAATAGAATCTCCAACCTGCTGGGCTGCTGCTGCAACTTCTTCTCCAGAAGCTGATAGTTCTTGACTTGAAGCAGCTAAATTATCTGCTATGTCTGCAGCATTACTGATAACCTCACGTAAACTGTCCTGCATATTATTTAAAGCCTTGGCCAGCACGCCGATCTCATCATTACTCTTAAGATCAATTTTTTCTGCCTTTAAATTACCCTGTGCAATTTCTTCTGCAAATTTGACCCCTTCTTTAACAGGCTTAACAATACTTCTGGTAATAAGAAAAGCTATTAGAGCACCAATTATTACCGCTGCTATTAAAGCTGTAATTAAATTTCTGAGTGCTGCAGCCTGTTCATTATTCATCTCTTCAAGCTGAAGTTCCTGCAGATGATTAGCCTGGGCCATCAGTGCCTCAGCCTTATTTTCCATCAGCAGCTTATTTTCATCTTTAACAAGCTCAACTTGATGAATCTGCTTAAATTTTCCTTCTGTACTTTCTAGATCCTCGATAATATTTTCAACTGCAAGAATATTATATTCTTCAGTAAATAGATTTTTAAATTCTTCAGCTGTCTCCTGAGCTGTGCTAAAAGCGCTTAAGGTTCTCTCAGCATACTGTTCCTGCAGCTCTTCATCTGCTAAATTAATGATATAATTCCTTTCCTGAATACCCACCTCTTCAATCTGCTGAATCAAAGTATTTGCTTTCATCAGTGCTTCGAGCTTTTCTTCAAGTGAATTCATCTGAGCCTCAGCATTAAATGAAGTATTAAAGCGCATCAGCAGACTGTCAAATTCAGCACTCTGAACTTCTTTTATGCTCTCTACCTGTAAGGTTAAATTACTTTCTGCTTCAGTGAATTCTCCCCTTAATACATTCTGCTGAAAAAGTGAATTCGCATACTGATTTGCAGCCTCTTTATATTCTTCTGCCAGACTCTGCATCTCATTAATTCTATCCTTATCAGCCTGATCGAGCATCATTTCTTTTGTCTGCTCACTATCTGCAGTCAGCTCATCAATCATCAGATTAATATTATTAATGTACTCTTCTTCTTGCTGAAGCATAAAGTCCTTTTCGTTCTGCCTGATTTCCAGAGATTTTTCTGCAAAACCAGCCGCATCATTTGCTATCTGAATATCATGATCAATATTATTAAGCCCATCATAGCCTACATATGCCATAACTGCTGTAATAATAATTAAAATAGTAAAGCCTCCACCAATTTTTAACCCCAACTTTAAATTTCTAAATAATTTAAACATTTCATCCCCCCTGCAAAATCTCCTGGTAATTTGAATTATAGAATTTCTTATTAGATTATTTTATACATTATTCTATTGATTATTATCGTGTTCTACACTATTTTATTAAGCCGCTATAATAATCATCAGGAGGGTTGAGGCTTGATGAGCAAAACTTAAAGCCTGTTATCTAGATTTTTGAGCTTATTACTTGATTTTAAAAATATATATTAAACTAGAAATAGTAATACCGGATTCCCAATCTTACTCAGGATATCCGGTAGAATTCATATAATATGTTATATAATTTAATATTTACTCTTTTTTTCCTGATACATTCTCTTATCTGCTTCAATAAATACCGCTTCTAAATCCTCAGAAAATTTATTCTTGGCCGCACAGCCAAGAGAAATATCAAGATTTATAAATTTGCTGCAGTTCTTAAAACTGCTTTTAATTCGTCCACATATTTCTAATGCAGTATCATAATCTGTTTCCGGCAGCAGTACTGCAAATTCATCTCCACCAATTCTAGCGGTTATATCCTCTTCTCTAAAATTATCGCTTATTAGCTCTGCTGCTTTTTTAATATATTGGTCTCCTTTTTTATGACCAAAATTATCATTAATATATTTGAGATTATCCAAATCACCAATAATAATTGAGATCGGTAATTTTCTAGATTGATTTAATCGTTCCATTTCATTCTCAAAATAGCGGCGATTATAAAGTTCTGTCAATTTATCATGAAAAGAAAGATACTTTATCTTCTCTTCCTTCTGCTTTCTTTCACTAATATCATTATAGAGGGCATAAATACCTGCTTGACCATTTGCAAGCTCAATCGGGAACCCCTGCAGGAATACATGAATTTTTTCGCCAGCTCTGTTTTTCCGGACTCCTTCTCCTTTAATTTTTTTACCATTTTTAACCGCTTCTGTAAAAGCTCTTCCTTTTTCTAAAGCTTGATCTGGTATGATGAAATTATCAAGATTACGGCCGAGCAGTTCTTTTTGTTTAAAGCCAAAAAGAGATTCAAATTTCTGATTAACCTTAATCACGCGATGATTATTATCCAGCAGAACTATTGCCTCAGTAGAGTTGTTAAATAACTGCTCAAAATATGCCTGCTGTTCTTTAAGAGCCTTTTCGGTTTCTTTTAATTCGGTTATATTTCTGATCGATGCCAGGATCAATCTGTCCATTTTATCTGAAGATTTAACTGGAGAAAAATATACCTCAAAATACTTTTTCTTTCCATTGATATCTAAAGCATAATCAAAGTTCTGCAGCTCTTTATCTTCAAAACAGCTCCCACAGTAATTGATAAATTTACTGGCCACTTTTTCTGGGAGAAAATCTTTAACGTTTTTGCCGATAAGATTTTCTTTTTTATCAACTAAATCATCAGGGTCAGAAGATAATATATCCAAATAGTTACCCTTTTCATCTAACAAAATAATTATTTCAGGGATTGCTTTTAAAATCGCATTTATATATCTTTCATCAATTATTTCATTTTCAGGATGAGTATTTAAATTTCTTATCATAATTTCGGCCCCTTTACCGCCATAATTTTTTCATATTAATAAATCTTATAACTAATATTCCTTAATAGATAAAAAAATCCTCTTTTTTTGTTTAAATTTGTGTTTTTTTGTAAAAATATAAGTAAAAATAAAGGTACCAGGTACCTTAATCATGGTTAAGGTACCTGGTACCAACAATTTTCAACAATCAACAAGAGTTAGAGCAGTTCTTTTATTTTATATTTTACTATATTCGAACCTTCTCCTTTTTTGCTGACCTTTTTAACCTCGGTGTCCAGCTCTCTGGCCAGTATTTTTACAACTCTGGGTCCACAGAAACCGCTCTGACAGCGGCCCATACCGGCTCTTGTCCTCCGTTTTACTGCATCCATTGTTCTGGCTGGGATTTTCCCGTGAACCGCCCTTACTATTTCTGCTTCTGTCACATTTTCACAGCGGCAGATCACATGGCCATAAGCTGGATCTTCAGCCAGGAGTTCTGCTTTTTCCTCCCTGCTGCACTGATGAAACGGCTTATTTACCACCCTTACTGCCTGAAAGTCTTCTTTTTCTTTTATCTCCTGATCAAGGAGTTTCAATCTTTTTTCTTCATGCAAAAATATTTCTACTATTTTTTCGGCAATAGCCGGGGATGATGCAAGACCTGGTGACTGGATAGCTGCAGCCTGGATCAAGCCGCTTATCTTTTCAGATGCTTCGATTACGAAATCTTCTTTGTAGTTTGCTGCTCTGACTCCACTAAAACAGGTTATCATGTCTTTTTTATCTATTCCTTTAACTATGGCAGTAAACTTATTGATTATTGTATCTAGATCTTCCTGACTTACCGCTTTATTTGTTTTATCTGCTACTTCGACTGCAGTTGGCCCCCAAAGTGGATTACCCTCAGGTGTGAGTTGAGCAACTCCTCCCTTTGTATGCTGAGAAGGTGTTGTCCCTACCGCCCTTTTTAAAACATCTCCTTTTTTCTTATCGAAGATAATAAGGGTTCCTCTGCGGGGATGGATAGTAAACTGCCTGTCACCTGCCATTTCTGCTACCTGATCTGCGTAAACTCCTGCTGCATTGATTAAATAACTGCATTCTATGCTGCCCTGATTGGTATAAGCTTTATTGATTTTATCTGTCTTGGTATCGACTGCGATTAGTTCTGTATCCAGCAGTACTTCTACTCCATTTTCTACTGCATTTTCTGCAAGTGCGATTGCTACCTCATATGGTGCTACATAGCCTGCTGTAGGTGTCCATAAAGCTGATGTCACATTTTCTGATAAGTTTTCTTCTATTTCTCTTGCCTGATCTCCTGTTAGAATTTCAATTCCTGGAACCCCGTTTTTGATACCCTTTTCGTAGTATTCTTGAATATGTTTTCTGTCATCTTCGTTAAATCCAACGACAAATGAACCTGTTCTATCAAAATCAAATTTTAATTCTTCAGCCCATTTATCGTATTTTGCATTTCCTTTTACATTGAGTTCTGCTTTTAAGCTCCCAGGAGCTGCTGCATAACCTGAATGAACCATACCATTGTTTGCCTTTGTGGTACCTTCAGCTATATCAGAATTTTTTTCTATTACTGTAATATCGATATCATATCTTGATAATTCTCTTGCGATTGCTGAGCCTGTGATACCTGCACCTACGATTAAGACATCTGTTTTTTTGATTACCTTATCTTTTTTTATATTTATTTTTGTCTTTGTTTTGATATTCTCTTTTATATTTTCTGCTGTATAAAGTTCATTAATTACACCTTTTACCTGATCCAGACCTGCTGCCAGATGGCCAAAGTCAACTACATCATCCCAGCTGTCAACCATTCCACTTAACTTTATAACATTATTATCAAGCTCTTCTATATTAATATTATATTTATTTAGCTTTTCATTTTCTGCAATTACTTTCTTTAGATGAGCTATCATTTTCTGCCTCCCATCAACAGCTCTTAAATATCTTCCAGATCAAAATCAAGCCATTTTATTGTTCTATCCACTGCCCGCTTCCAGATGAAATATTCTTTTCTTCTTTCTTCAGGACTTAGGTCAGGCATGAATGTTTTCTCGATCTCAACTGCCTTAGCCAGGTCTTCTTCTTCCCAGAATCCAGTATAAAGTCCTGCCATTTGAGCTGCACCAAGACTTGTGGCCTCGATCGAGCCGGGTCTACCTACCTGGGCATTTAAAATATCTGCAATCCGTTGGGCCAGGAAGTTGTTTTTAGAAACTCCACCATCGATTCTTACCTTTTTCATCTCGATATCTGCCTTACTCTCAACTACATCACAGATATCTTTGATCCTGAAGGCGATTGCCTCAAGTGTTGCTCGAACAATGTGCTCTTTTTTTGTTCCGCGGGTGATACCGAAGATCGTACCTCTGGCAAATGAATCCCAATATGGAGCATTGAATCCGGTTAGTGCTGGTACAAAATATACGCCATTGCTGTCTTCAACTGATTCCGCCATTGCTTCAGTTTCTGCTGCATCTGTAATAATACCCAAACCTTCTTTAAGCCACTGAATAGCTGAACCGGTTGTGCCTGCATAGCCTTCAACTGCATAGGTTATAGTATCTCCAAGCTTCCAGGCGATCACTGTATTTAAACCAGCACCAGGTACAACAAGCTGATTACCGATATTGATATCAACAAATGAACCTGTACCATTTGTGATCTTTGCTGTTCCTGCTGTACGGCATTCTTGAGCAAATAATGCTGCATGTTGATCTGCAATTGAACCCCTGATCGGTACTGCTGTCCCGAATATTTCTGGATCTGTTTCGCCAAAATCTCCCGAATCATTGATTATTTCTGGATAGATGCTGACCGGTACTCCCAGATAATCTAAAAATTCCTCATACCACTCACCTGTTTCCAGATTTAAACTGCCTGTTACTGAGGCATTAGAATAGCTGATCGCATGTTTTTTGCCGCCTGTCAGCTTCCAGATCAGCCAGGTATCCATTGTTCCAAATAGGATGTCACCCTTTTCAACCTCTGCCTTTATTTCCGGCTTGTTTTCTAAAAGCCACTGGACCATCATCGAAGAATATACCGGGGCAATTTCCCAGCCGGTTTTCTGTCTTGCTTTTTCTCCCCACTCACTATTTTTAAGCTCTTCACATTCTTTAGCAGTTCTGCTGTCCTGCCAGACAATCGCTTTGTCTAAAGGTTTGCCGGTCTTTTTATCCCAGAGCACACAGGTTGCCCGCTGATTTGTAATCCCAATCGAATCGATATCTTCAGCGGTGATATCCGCTTCTGCCATCGCTTTACGGCAGTTTTCTAGGCTTTTTTCGTAAATTTCTTCTGCATCATGTTCAACCATATTTTCTTCGGGAGTATACTGTGTGAATTCTTGATAGCTTTGTCCGACGATATTGAAATCATGATCAAATATTAGAGATCTGGTGCCTGTAGTCCCTTCATCGATAACCAGTACGTATTTTTTCATCTTTTATCTCCCTTCAATTTTAAGCTTTTCTCTTGAAAAAATTTAATTCAATCCTTAAATTTAAATATTAATAAAATTCTTTCCCTAAATTATTTTGTCTCCTAAATACAGCTTTTTGAAATTCAGCCCTTCCCCAAAAATAAATATCTATAATTTTAAATTTCTAAGCTAACTGCAAAGTCTCACTTAACTTTCCGGATGAACGATCTTATTCAATTTAATAAGTAATTCCTTCATATTTTCAGATTGGAAAATAGATCTGCCAAATATTAGGCCTGAAGCCCCATTTGCTAAATAACGATCAGCATTTGAAAGAGTTTGCCTTTCTCCCTTGTTTTCACCTCCTGCAGTTAAAATTGGTATGTCTATCAGCTCAGCTATCTCAGCCAGTTTTTGATCACTGCCTGGATTAATCAGCTTGATAATATCTGCTCCAATATCCTGGGCGATTCTTGTGTAGAGCTTCATCACTTCGATGTCGTATTTTTTCTCCGGCTCAACCGCCTCTCTGGCAAAACGGGGTTCCATAATCAGCGGCAGTCCATACTCTCTTGACCGGCTGACATAGTCTCTGTTCCGTCTGATTTCTTCTGCCTCTCTATCCGGATCCTCTGCTCCAAGATAAAGATAGGACATCACAGCATCTGCCCCTGCCTTTAGAGCATCTTCGATTGTGAAAAGTGATAAGGCTGAACCCTCGGCATAAGCAAGCGTTTTTTTGCGGCTGTAATTTTGATAATCGATCTGGATGATTAGAGAAGCCTTATCCTTACCATAAAAAAGGTCTGCAAGGTGTTTAACTGAACCAGGATTTAAGATCACCCCATCTACCTCTTCAGCAATTACGGCCAGATTTTTTCTGATCTCAGACAAATTTTCTGCTCCCTTTATCGGTCCATAGATAACAGAATGTGAATAGGCATTAATCAAAGCTTTACCATCAATGGGATTAAATATTCTCTGCATACGGATAGCTTTTCCTGTGCTGGCATCCACATAAATCACCAGACCTTTACTAAATCTGTGAAATAGCCGAATTCTTTATCATAATTATCTTCTTTTAATACCTGATAGGCATAGGGATCAAAGACAATCAATTTTTTATGAATAGATTTTTCGATCTGCCTTAAACCATCTCTATAAATTGCCTCCCGCATTTCTTCAGGAAAGAGATAGAGTTCATATTCTGCAGTCAGCGGAAACTGCCAGATATTTACCTGATTCATCCGCGGACCTTTAGAATAGAGCGGCAGAAACTCAATAGAAGATGGAAGTATACTGTCAGTCTCTGCCGCCAAAAGTTGATTGATCTTCTCATTGTATTTTAAATATCTGCTGTAAAAGCTGCCTGCATGTAAATATACATCCTGCTCAGTTTTTAATTCTTCAAGAATATCTATTATATTAATAATATTGAAATTGTGCTCCATTCCCAATTTATCAGCAAAATATTTTAATAGGTAATGACTTTGGCCGGTCAGGGTGATTATCTTTTTGATGTTTTTTTCTTTTAGTTCAGCAAATAATTCTGCTAAATGAGATTTACCCTGCTCGATTAATCCATATGCAAAATATTCCCAGCCTGGAAAATGGTGTTCAAGTTCTGGAGTAAATTTAATATTTTTTTCTGCAAAATAACTGCCAATTTTTTTGAGTGCTTCCGGAATGAATTTTGCTGTCTGATCATCAATAAATAGATAGAGCTCAGAATCAACTTCCTGTGGAATCGCATTTAAGCATTCACTAAACTCTGTTTCATCGATTTCTAAAAGATGGCCGTAATTGTCTGCAATCTTCACGATGATTTTCTCTAATTCTCCATTCATAATGCCAGAACGGTAGATCATTTCACGACCGAGGATCATGATATCTGTATAATCTTCTGGTGATTCACCGAAATTCTGCCAGCGCTCTCCCTGCCTGGACAGTATAGACTGATAAATCATCTCAGCACTGTATCTAGAAACTTCCAGTTCTTTAGAATAAAGTGAGCGGATCAGCTGAGCTTTACGGGATGGATAATCGTGCATCTCTTTAGAAGCCCTGAATTCAGGATTATATGATAGTCCCTGATCCATGCTGATAACCTGTTTATTCAGCTCTTCAATGAAGTTTTCTAATTTATAGGAAATCATAACCCCAACACCCCTCTATTTAATAATTTGTCTGGATCAATCTTCTCTTTGAGTGCCTTCAGCAAATAGAGGCCTGCTTCTCCGTGCTCTGCTTCCATCCAGGGTGTTTTGGCCTTACCAATACCGTGGTGGTGAGAAACATTTCCACCATTTGCCAGACTTGCTTCAACTGCTTTTTTCAAACATTTTCTGTATAATTCTTCTCCCTGATAATCATCTTCTGTTTTTGCATGGAAAATCACATAAACACTGGCACCTGTGTGATAAAAGTGTGAAAAATGACAGTCTACATAATCACAGAGAGGTTCAAGTGCATTTCTCATCTCTCTCCAGACATCTTCGATCTTATCCCAGGGAGCAGCCACTTCTATCGCATCAGCTGTACCACCCTTTTTGCGGTCATAATCGAGCATACCCTTAGTAGAAAAACGACCTGCAAACCACTTATTGCCGCCCTCTTCTCCTTTGTAATTGGCACCATGGGCCAGACAGGTTTCCTTCACCTTTTTTCGCTCAAGTTCTACCATTTCTGCCAGACCTTCATAACCGAGAAAGAGCACACACATCCCTTTTTCATAACCTAATGCCTTGATTTTCGGCTTAGATTCTACCTCATCATAGAGCCTGACAACCGGTGGTCTGATTCCTTGGCGCATAAAATTCCGCACTGCCTCCAAACCGGAATGGGTATCAGGAAATGTAAAGGCCTCAAATGCTCTCTTTTCGGGCAGAGGATAGATTTTCATCTCCACCTCTGTGATAATTCCGTAGACTCCTTCACTGCCGATAAAGAAATACTTGAGATCTGGACCAGAGGATTTGCGTGGTGCCTTATGTGTAGATAGCACCTGACCATCTGGAAGTACAACCCGCAGAGAATTTACCATATCATCCATTTTCCCGTATTTAGTAGAAAATGTTCCTATGGCATCTGTTGCTGCCATTCCACCAAAGACCGCACTCTGAAATGACTGGGGATAGTGGCCGCTCGTATAACCCTTTTCATTTAGCATATTTTCGAATTCCGCACCGGTCAGACCTGCACCGGCAGCAGCTGTGCAATTTGTGGGATTAATCTCAAACTTGCGCAATTTTTTAGTATCGATCATTATTTCCTGTTCTTCAGCAATAGTACCGCCAACAATACCTGAGCCACCACCATAAGGAATCAAACTTACCTTTTTTTGATAGGCTTTTGCCATCAGCTTAGAAATATCTTCTTCACTCTCAGGTATGATGACCGCATCAGGTAAATATTTATAATGATCCTGGAGAATCCATTTGTATTCTACCGGAAATGTTGCATGAGCATAGATTAATCTTTCTTCTTTTTGAGTATAGATATCAAGCTGAGGCATTTCATTTTCTAGTTCTAATATGTATTCTTCATTTATTTTTTTCAATTTACCCACCTCGTCTATTATAATTAGAAATATTGTAATTAAATATCAATCATTTTTAAGTGCAAGAAAGTGGTGCTGATAGATTTCGCTGTTGTAAAAAGCTTCAGTAAAAAATAGTATTCTTCCCTCTTTTGTATAGCCTATTTGGTTTCTCTGCAGTATCGGAATTTTATGATCAACTCTAAAAAGATCCTCCATCTTCTGACTGCTGATCTGGGCTATCACATATTCACGGCTGTAGGCGATACTTTTGCCTGATTTCTTTTTGATAAGTGAATAGAGTGAGCCTCCCTGATAATCTTCTACATTTATCTTCGTTTCCTTGGTTAAATACGTTCTCAAATAGATCATCGGCTTATTGTCTACTCCAAGCAGTCTTTTTAACAATAGAATCTGACTGCCATAATACTCATCTATACCACTGAAATTATTGAAAAACTTCTCAGGCAGTTCTGTTACCTCCCATTCGCTTAAAAAGCTCATCGGTTCTAAACCTTTATTCCTCATCTTTGCATGAAAACCCTGATATTGATTTAAAGCAGATTTGATATACTGAATAGATTGATTGATCACTTTGACTCCTTTGGACCGTTCTTTAACAACAAAGCCTTCATCTTCAAGTTCTTCCAAAGCTCTTCTGACAGTAATTCTGCTGACCTCATATTCTTCACAGAGCTCTCTTTCTGTAGGAAGGTAACTCCCGATTGCAAATTTATCGTCTTTGATTTTATCTGCAAGTGATTCTTTTACCTGTAGATATAATGCTTTTTCAGACATGAACCTTCCCCCTGTATATTACAATTTTTAAGATTGTTATAATGATTTTACTTAATTATAATAACTTTATTCTTAATTGTCAATAAAATTTTGAAAATTTAATCAAAAAAGAAAAGGTACCAGGTACCTTAATCATGATTAAGGTACCTGGTACCAAGAAATTTAAACAAATTTAAACAAATATTTTAGCTGCTGTATTCATATTCCTTAGTTCCGACATTTTCTTCATCTTGATTACTGCTCTTATTGATTAAGATGTAAAGATATTCTTTATCAGCAAAATTGATCGGCTTCAGATAAAGCTCTACCTCTTCCATATTTCCTGCTGAAGTCTGATGTTCAGCCAAAATATATTTTCCTTTACTTTTTTTAGCTGACAGCAGTTCTTCTTTTATTTTATCTGCAGATCTCAGGCTGATATCACTGAGCTTCATGCTGAGCAGAGTGTTCTTCTGCCAGCCGTAAAATTCTAAAGCTCCTGGATTTGCATCAATAATATCTCCACTGCTTGGCTCGACAATCAACATTTTAAGATCTTTATTATAAAATAGGGCTCTGTATCTTCTTTTAAAATCATTATATTTTGTTTTTGCTCTTTCAACCTCACTAATATCTCTGTAGACAAAGTAATAACCTTCTTCATTTTCACTCAGCTTTATTGAAAAAGCCTGAACAGCAGTGCTAACTATATCTCCGGATTTTTTCTTCTGATATGTTTTGGTAGAAATCTCATCTCCCTGGCTGAGTTTCTCGATAATTTCTTTCATCTCTTCAATATTTTCGGCAGGTGTCAGGATATCTTCAATATTAAAGCCAAGTATCTCCTTTTCATTATAGCCGAACATGCTCAAAAAGTATTCATTTACCTTTAAAATATCAAAATTGTGATCAAGCATAACCATACCCTGGTCAAGGTGAGTAAACAGCTGATCAAAATAATCTGGAGCTTCTAAGGTGATTTCCTGTGATTCCAGTTCATTAAACTTATCTTCAACCTCAGATAATATATTCAGATTTTCCTCTTCAAGTACTTCTAAAAATACATCGATAACTTCTGGTGAAAACTGAGTACCTTTGTTTTTTCTCAGTTCGATTAAAGCTTTTTCTTTAGAAAGAGATTTTCTGTATGATCTGTTGGAAGTCATTGCATCCCATGCATCTGCGACACTTAAGATTTGAGAAATCAGCGGTATTTCTTCTCCTTTAAGGCCTTCTGGATATCCCCTGCCATCCCATTTTTCGTGGTGATAAAGTACATATTTTGATAAATCTCTGAGCACTGGAGAATCAGATAAAGCTCGGCTTCCCCAGACCGGATGTTTTTTTACGAGATCATATTCATCATCATCAAGTTTAGTTCTTTTATTGATCATTCTTAGTGGAATTAAAAGTTTACCTATATCATGGACCATCCCGGCCCAATAGGCATCCAGGGCCATCTTATTCGGGAGACCCATTTTTTCGGCGATTACAAGAGATAAATTGGCAACACTTTCTGAATGACCCTTTGTATAGAAGTCGTACATCTCCAAAATATTAATAATCGATGATATCAGTTCTTTAGTAAATCTCCCCTGAAGGCTGTCATACCGTTTATAGGCGAAAAATGAAGAAGCAAGTGTAGAAAAAGATTTTAAAATTGATTTACTGGTATTGGAAAAAGTGCAGTTATTGTCGGTAGCAATATCAAGTGATATGCGTCCGATTAAATTCTCATCGACTCTAATATCGATATATATTGATTCTTTGATCGGCTGCAGTGCTTTTAAAAAGCACTCTTTAGCATCTTTATTCAGCAGGTTTAAATTGATGGAATAATCTTGGGAATGATAAATACCTTCACTCTCATTCTTAAAAAGAGCGTTTTTTTCTATTTTGATTTTTTTTAAAATATTAAAGTTGTGACCAATTGTATTAACAAACCTTATTTTTTCACCTTCGAAGACATATATTTTACCATAATCAGCCTCTGGAACAATGTCAACCGCATTATGCAGCAGCCTTGTCAGAAATTCTTCTTCACCTGCTTCTGTATCTTCGTTCAGTTCAGAAACAGTATTTATCATCTTAACGAATCTTTTATTTAACTTATTTAATTCATTAAATGACCTATCCAGCTTTTTATTTGTAACATTTATTTTCTGATTGGACTGTTTGAGCTGCTCATTTTTATCCTGCAGTTCTTTTTTCTGGCTTTTTAGGTTATCAGTATAATATTTGATCAGAAAATAGAAAACAACTGAGGTAGTAATGACAAAAAAGGCACCATTATATTTCTGGAAAAGAACAAGCCGATCAGGATCAGCAGCCAGACTCAATAAAATATCATCACTAAAATAGGTCCAGCTTAAACCGATAATTAAATATATTAAAATAATCAGCTTTTTATTTTTTAGCTTGAACAAGTTGACCACCTCAGTATTTCCGTCATCTCTGCTTTAATATTTCAAGATAAACAAAAAATATCCTTTTAAATATAGAGATTCCAGGCGCCTGTATTTTTCGACATAAAACGATTCGTACCTGGTACCTACAGATTTCGATATGATACGACTGAATCTGGATTATATACCTTCTAAAAATAGATCAACCAGCTCGGGATCAAACTGACTGCCTGCACATTTTTTCAATTCTGCTGCTGCCTCATTTTTTGTCATCGCTTTTTTGTAAGGTCTGCCGCTTATCATTACATCATAAGCATCAACAACTGCCAGGATTCTTGAGAGCAGTGGTATTTCCTTCCCGACCAGTCCTTCAGGATAACCGCTGCCGTCCCACCATTCATGATGGTACAGAATCTCTGCAGCAATATGTGCAAAGTCTTCGATGTTCGAAGTTATCCTGTAGCCGACCTCTGTATGTTTTTTGATCTTTTCCCATTCATCATCAGTCAATTTATCGCTTTTGTTTAAGATTTCTTCTGGAACTGCAATTTTACCTATATCATGCATCTGTGTTAAAAGATAGAGTTTGTCCAGATCAGAGGAACTTAAACCAACTTGCTGGCCAAATCTGCCGGCAATTTTACTCATCCGGCCTACATGTTCTTCTGTCTCTGAACTTTTGGCTCTTAGTGAGGTCAAAAATGCAGAAAGCACACTGCTTCTTGCACTTTTCCTGTTTGAAATCTTATTCTTGTACATTCTATCTTCTGCCCGGCTTAAGACCTTAAATATATCTTCTTCCTGACTGGTCTTTGCTGCTGTACCGAGAGAAATAGAAACCCCAAGTGCACTATTCCGCTCTTCACTTTTTCTATAAATCCTCTCAATTATTTCTTCACTTACTTCAAGCTCTGTTTTTGGAAGTAAGATTACAAATTCATCTCCTCCCCAGCGGGCCAGAATATCCTCACTCCGACATGATTCATTTATAATATCTGCGGCCTCTTTGATCAGCTCATCCCCCTTAAAATGGCCGTAGCTGTCATTTATCAGTTTGAGATTATTGAGATCTCCCATAATAATGCTGATCGGCAGCTGTCTTTTTGTATCGATTCGCTGCAGCTCCGCCTCCAAAAATGCTCGATTATAGAGGCCTGTCAGCTTATCATGAAACCCATTATATCTCAATTTTTCTTCTATTTCTTTCCTATCACTGATATTTTTTACAAAGCCATCAATTATGAATTGACCATTTGTAAAGCTTCTGCTGATCCTGGCATTCATCTCCAGCCAGAGAACATCATTATTTTTATTAAAGGCCTTGAAGACAAAATTATTAACAGTATTTTTTTCTCTAATCTCTTTAATAAATTCAGATCTTTTTTCAGGATCAACATAGAGATTGTCGGCAAGCTTATTATAATGTTCAATTGCAGTTTCTGCATTATCAAAGCCCAGCATCTTTATCAGATGGGGATTAAGCATCTTAAATTTACCCCTTGAAGTACTCTGAAAAATTCCAACCGGAGATTTCTGAAAGAGATTTTTATAATTATTCTCACTTCTTCTTAATTTGCGCTCAGATATCAATCTCCGTTTTTCATTTTCTATTTTTTCAATACCGAGGCCGATGTCACTGCTCAGTTCTCCTAAAAGCTGTGCTTCCATATCATCAAAATGATTTTTCTTATCTGAGCAGATTGCAAAAATACCCCAAGGTCTATCAAATATCTCAAGTACGAAAAGCGCAAGAGAACTGCAGCAGCGGTGTTCTTCAGAAGCGAAAAGCTCAGAATCAGCTATTCCATTAATAATTGTATTTTCTTCTTCTCTTAGGCTATGTTTAAAGATATTATATTTTTCCTCATGCAGATCCAATCTGCCATATTTAGCATCTGCAATAAATTCGCATTTCATTCCGGCTTCAGCTAAAATTTCCAGCTGATTTTCTTCCTCATTATATCTACCTATCCAGGCACTATTGTAGCTTCCATGCTTTACTGTTAGTTCAGCCGCTGCTTCAGCAAGTGGAGGTAGATTTTTTTCTCTGACTATTAACTGATTGACCATACTTAGAGTCTTATATATCCTATTAAGTTTTTCAATCTCGGATTCCATTTCTTTTCTTTTACTTATATCAACCGCAATACTTAAAAGCAGCTCTTCACCATTCTCATCAACACCGAGTGGAGCTGAACTAAAATCCCATATTCTTTTTTCCCCATCCTTGGTCTGAACAGTGAATTCTCCATTTTTTCTTCTTTCTTTTTTGTCATATAAATTGCAGATATACTGCTCCATCTCTTCACTTTTTTCTCTATAAGCCCTTTTTGTCCAGTCACTGAGTGTTTCAATTTCATCTCTGGCATAACCAGTAATCTCAGTCCATGCCTTATTCAGCTCTATTACCTCTCCATTTTCTGCATGAACCATTATCGGATAAGGTGCCTCATTTACTGCTTTAGAAAACATTTTTTCTCTGCGTTTGATTTTTCTGCGCATCTTATATTTATCTGTGATATCCCTGAAAACCATGACAACACCATAAATTACCCCATTTTCATCTTTGATCGGGGCTGCACTGTCGGCAATATGATGTCTTTCTCCATTTTTCGAAATCAGCACAGTATGATTTGCCAGGCCAACGGTTTTTCCATTTTCAATTACCTTCTGCACGGGATTTTCCACAGATTGTTTTGTTTTGAAGTTTATAATATTGAAGGCTTCTTCCAGTCTAACCCCAGCAGCACTCTCACTATCCCAACCTGTAAGTGCTTCGGCAGCTTTGTTCATCCTTTTGACAGCCCCAGATTCATCTGTCACAATAACTCCATCCCCTATCGAATCAAGTGTGATGGAAAGAAACTCCTTCTGTTCTCTATTTTCTTTTTCCTGCTCGATATTTTTAATAATACCACTGATACTGCCTGCTGTTGAATTCAGCAGTTTATGTTCTTCTTTTAAAAAAGGACTATCATTATATATGATAGGATGCTCACTGAGATAATATAACTCAATACTTCCTCTGACTTCTTGATCGATTAATATATCATGCTTTAGTTTCCATTCAGTTTTTTTGAAATTATCTGTCTGATAATTTTCACCTTTGTAGCTCAGCTGAACACAGACATCTGCTGGATATTGATATGCTGAAGGAATTTCGTTTAGTATTTTATTAATAGCTTCTTCAACAGTAAAAGATGATCTTTCTAATACTTTTGAAATATTATAGAGTCCGGCAAGTTCTTTAACCCTTTCCTTTAACTGATCATTTAGCTTCTCTATTCTAGCTGTACTCAAAATTATATAAGCAGCTGCAGTGATAATAGCTGCTGCCTCAACAAAATACTCGATTAATTCCATTTCCAAACTCATTAGCTGCTGAATAGTTAAAACTAGAATCGCAAAAATTGCTGAATAGACAGCTCCTTTTTTGGCAAATTTAAGACTTGAATAGATCACAAAAAGAATTAAAAAAGGATCAATATAATCGATATCTAAAGTAAAAGACAATATCATTAGCATTACGGCCATAATTAATATTTTAACTTCATCAGATAAAAAATCTAGTCTTTTCTGCAGCATTTTAAATTCCTCACTTCATTTATTAGTAAAATCATTTGTATTATTTTATCGTTATTTGTTGGTACCAGGTACCAACAAATAACTACAGATACCAACAAAATATAATATTTATTTGTCTATTTATAGTATTTCGTCAAATGTTTTGCTATTCCTGCGAAGTTAAGCTGCCTTAAAATAATTCTATTTACTGAAATTATCCGATTTTTGAGGCTTTTTTCAGCTCAACATCTGCTTAAATTAAGTTTTACTGCACTTTGAAGAAAAACTTTAGATGATTATCTTTAATTATAGTGCTTTAAGTGATATAATTTTAACTGATTAGAATTATTTGCTGGTCATTTGCGTTCTACACTCTGAATTATATTACAAATATAATATATATAAGATAATATTGTAAAAATTTAATGATTATGCTATAATTAATTTGAAAATGAAAATTTGAATTAAGGTGATAAAAATGATTGATTTACATTCACATATACTTCCTGGAGTTGATGATGGTGCCTCTGATATAGAGGAATCTGCTGCTATTTTGAAAAATATGGCGCAAAAAGGGGTCCGAAAAATTGCTGCAACACCCCATTATCCACTCTATAAAGATAGAGATTTTAAGAAATTCATCGGAGAGAAAGTTGAGCAGCTCAAGCAAAAGGCTGAAGCCGAAAATATAGATATAGAGATCTTATCTGGTTCAGAAATCTTAGTTGAAAAAAAACTACCCTGGCTTTTAAATGACAATAAGCTGCTCACAATTAATGATTCAGATTATCTGCTGCTTGAAACCCATCCGATTTTACTGCCAGATTACTTTCCAGAAATAATACATGACATTCAGGCAATGGGTTTTAAAATTATCATTGCCCATCCAGAAAGATACAGCTTTATACAAAAAGAGCCAAGTTTATTATATGACTGGATAGAGATTTATGATTTAAAATTAATGCTCAACAGTTCTTCAATACTTGGTCTGCATGGGAAAAAAGCTCAGAACACAGCAGAAAAATTACTTGATACGGGGCTCTGTCACTTGATGTCTTCAGATACTCATGGTATTAAAAAAAGACCATTTACACTTGATAAAGCTCTGCAGAAAGCTGAAAAAATAAGAAAAGGTAGTAATGAATTATTTAGCGATAATGCAGAAGCGGTGCTTGCAAACAGCAAAGTTAAAAATTTTGAGATTAAAGAAAAAAGAAATTCTATATTGGGAAGAATATTTTCATTTATAATCTAATTTTCAGCTATTATCTAGAATAAATATCGAAGTTGTGAACAGCAGATTATTTTTGATTGTAATATTTTTTTGACTACAAAGGAGGATCATACTTTTGAACCACACAAAAATCCTTATATTAATGTTTTTAATAGTATTATTATTTTCACAGCTGGGTGCTGCTCAGCAGTATAAATTGAATGTAGGAGATCAGATTGGGATATCTGTCTGGGGACATCCAGATTTAAGTAGAGAGACCTCAATCGATCCAGACGGCAGTATTTCTTATCCTCTGCTCGGTACAATTAAAGCAGAAGGAAAAACAACAGCCGAAATAAAAAATGAACTGCGTGAATCACTTGAAGAATACATAAAAAATCCTGTAGTAAGTGTAAATCTTCTCTCATATCGACAGCTCAAAATTAATGTGATGGGAGAAGTAAAGCAAGCAGGAAGTTATGAACTAAGAGCAGATAACAGAGTCCTCGATGTCATCTCATTGGCAGGTGGAGTAACAGAAATGGCAGCTGCCGAAAATACAACTCTGCAGAGGGATGGAAAGAAAATTGAAATTAATTTAGAAAAACTGCTTAAAGGTGAAGAAATGACAGATAATTATCTGCTTAAAAACAATGATCAATTATATATTCCTGAAAAGGAAATGAAAACCGCTTCAATCCAGGGTGAAATAAGAAATCCAGGCCGCTATCAGCTCGATTTAGATGAGGAAATCAGACTAAATGAACTGCTGGCTGAAGCAGGCAGTATCACCGAAAATGCTGGAGATTATATTCGCATAATTTCAAATGATGAACCACAAGAATTTCGAATAGAAGATACACTTGCTTCGAAAACAGATGCAAACCCAGTGATCAAGGATGGAGATTCTGTATATATCCCATCTGCTGTTGAAGAAGTTACCATTCTCGGGGAAATACGAAGTCCCGGAAGTTATGAATGGCATGATGAGCTGCGTCTGGCAAATCTCATCGCCCAGGCAGGTAACACCTCAGATAGGGCTAATTTAGAAAATATCAGACTGGTTAATAAAAATGGCCAACTGCAGGAAATAAATATGAAAGAATTTTTTGAAGAAAATAAGATGAGCGCTAATCCAAGGCTTCAACCGGGAGATCTGGTTATGATTGGAGAAAAAAGCTCTATTGATTGGTCCGAAGTTTTCTTCTTTTTCGGTGGATTTAACAGTATCAAAAACTTTTTTGACTGGTAAGGAGTTGAATAATGAATTCAGAGACTAAGTACATAGTTCATAATAGAAATGAAAAAGAATTAAAAGAATATTTAATGATGCTCTGGTATAAAAAGTGGCTGATAACTGCTGTACTGATCATAGCTTTAGTAAGTTCATATTTTATTACTGCTCAAATGCAGAGAATTTATCAGACCTCAACCCTTGTAATGGTTCAAACTGAAAATGGTCCAGAAAACTTATTCAGTGAACAGATATCATTTATCGGAAAAAATGACAAATTGATAAATACATACAGCCGTATTATCACCAGCCGGCGTATTTTAGATGATGTAATAACAGACCTCGATTTACGGAATGAAGAAGGTAAATTAATTTCCAGTGGTGCTTTAAGAAACAATGTAGCTGTCCAATCTGGTGGAGAAACTGACCTCTTAACAATCCAGGTAAACTATCATGATCCCGAGCTGGCAAAAGATATCGCTAATTCTATAGTATCCAATATGCAGCAGACAACCCAGGAACTTAATAGGGCCTCTCTCCAGGGGGCATCAGAGTTTATAGATGAACAGCTGGATGAAACACAGCAGAGACTTTTATCACTGGAAGATGATCTGCTCAATTACAGAGAAAACAATGAAATAATCATGCCGGAAACACAGGGTGAAAATCTCCTCAACCGTTATACAGAGCTTGAAGCAAATTTTACAGAGGCAGATTTAAAAAGTCGGGAAGCACGCTTAAGCCTCGCTAAGATAAACAGCGAGTTATCAGAAGTTGACAAAGAAGAAACAATTAACCGCAATCCAGAAATTTCTGGGCTGCAGTCAAATTTAACCTCATTATATACTGAACTTGATGGTCTTTTGACAAAATATACCGAAAAACATCCGGCAGTCCTTGAAATCCAGGCTAAGATTGATAATGTAGAAACACGACTTGAAAGAAAAACTGCAGAGATAGTAAACAGCAGAATTGAAGCATATGATCCACTTTATCAAAATTTGAATTCTCAGATAATCAGCCTTCAGGTCCAGCAGGTTACTGCAGATGCTAGAAAAGCGGTTTATCAAAACAGAATTGAAGAAATCGAAAATGATTTAGCAGCCTTTCCTCAGGAAGAACTTGAATATTCACGACTGCTGCGCGAAAAAAATGTAGCAGAAGAAATTTATCTTCTCTTAAGAAACAGAAAAGAAGAGATTAATATCCAGCAGGCAATGCAGACTTCCGATATTTTTGTGATTGAAGATGCATATTTACCGGTAAGTCCGATTAAACCGAACTTGATTTTAAACCTGGCAGTTGCCGCCTTACTGGCTTTAATGCTTTCTGTAGGAATTATCTTCTTAATGGACTATCTTGATAATACAATCAAAAATGAAGATCAGCTTGAAGAAATGTCAGATCTGCCTGTTCTAGGTATTATACCTGATCTACACGAAATAGAACATCATAAAAATTATGGGGAGGGAGAAGCAGATGGCAAAAAGGAATAAAAGAGAATCAGATATTAGAGATTTAGTTGCTCTCCACCACCGTAAATCACCTGCAACAGAGGCTTTTAGAACTATCAGAACCAGTCTGCAGTATATGAGCCCAGATAAAGAATTAAAGATAATCATGATCACCGGTTCTGAACAGGGAATTGGTAAATCCACAGTTGCAAGTAATCTGGCCTTAACCTTTGAGATGAATGGTGATAAAACTTTTATTATAGATACTGATATGCGCAAACCGGTTGTCCACAAGTTATTCAATATTCCTAACTTCAAGGGTTTAAGTACATATCTATCTGGTGAAGAGAAAAATATTGAGGGAGCTATCCACAGGTTTAATCAAAAAGATTTATATATAGTTACTTCTGGCCCGGTTCCACCTAACCCATCTGAACTTTTGAATTCTAATAAGATGCAGAAGGTACTTGATTACGTAAGAAGTAAAGCAGATATAGTTATTATTGATGCTCCTCCTCTGCTGCCTGTTACAGACTCGGTGCTTTTATCACAGAAAGTTGATGGAGTAATTATGACTGTGATGTGTAATCAAACAAAAAAAGATGTTTTTAAAAAAGGAGTGCAGCGCTTAAAACAGGTCAATGCTAATCTTTTAGGCAGTATACTGAACAAATATCCGGTAAAAGGAAATCAATACTATAATTATCAAAACTACTATTATTATGGACATGAATAATTTCTCTATAATACTTAAAAATATAATTGAGCTAAAATTTTTTAAGACCCCGCTTAAATATAGGTGGGGTTTTCTTGCATTAAAATACATTAACCATTATAAATAATCTGGTTTCATTGAACTCATTTAAGTTGAACTTTGCTAGACATTATTATATTTTTCTTCTAAGCTTCTTTTATTTATTCTTAAGACCATAATATACCACATAGTAGTGATAATTATTATTTGCCAAATGATGATTTTTTAGATATAATTAATATATAAATTAATTTCCTATTTTTTACAGATATTTCGACAATTTTCTATATTTGCTGGGACAAAACCTCTTATAAAAGGAGTAAACTATGGAGTCTACTAATAAGTCAGCATCAAAAACACTAATTGAATTTTATAAAGCAGATCCAAGGAATAATTTAGAGGATTTTAAAACTACAAAAATCCAGTTGAACAGTATTTTAAACAATGTTAAAAATGCCCTCTGGTCTTTATCCTGGCCTGAGCGCGAACCATATTACATAAGTCCTTCTATAGAAAATATCTACGGCTATACTGTGGAAGAATTTAAAAATAATAAATCTCTCTGGTATGAGGTGATTCATCCAGAAGATAAAGAAAAGGCCAAAAAATCATTTTCTCGGCTTAAAGAATATGGTGAATCTATTTATAGGGTCAGAATAATAAAAAAAGATGGCAGTACAGCCTGGATAGAAGATCAGGGTAAAATCGTCTATGATGAAAACGGTGAAGCTAAAAGAATTGAGGGGATGGTAACTGATATCACACAGCAGAAGGAATTTGAAGACCAGCTCATCTATCAGCTTAAATATGAGCAGTTAATTTCAGATATATCTTCACACTTTATAACTTCCATCACAGAAGATTTTGATGAAAGTATAAATTATGCATTGAAAAAGATCGGCCAGTTTTTTGAGATCGATAGAAGTTATATATTTCTGCTGTCTGAAGAAAAGAAAACAATGAGCAATACACATGAGTGGTGTGCAGAAGGTATAAGATCTGAAATCGATAATCTGCAGAATTTATCTCCCAGCGATTTCAGCTGGTGGATCGATCATCTTTTAGAAGATGGCCATATTTTTATTCCCGATGTTTCTGTAATGCCGGATTCAGCTGCAGAAGAAAAAGAAATCCTTCAGGCCCAAAATATCAAGTCATTACTGGCAGTACCGATCTACAAAAAAGAAGATCTATATGGTTTTATTGGTTTTGATTCTGTTAAGAAAAAAAAGAGTTTTAATAAAAAACATATTGTGCTCTTAAAAGTTTTAACAAATATTATTTCAAATGCATATAATAAGCGTTTGAATGAAGAAAAAATTAGAAAAATGTATATTGAGGATGGTCTAACAGGGCTTCTAAACCGTAATTATTTTATTGAAAAAATGAAAGAGCTTGATAATAAGGCCAATCTGCCAATTGGAATTATATTAGTAGATATAAATGGGCTGAAAATATTTAATAATAGTTATGGACAAAAAATTGGTGACCAGATTATTAAAGAAACTGCAGAAATGCTTAAAACAACTATGAGAAATAAAGATCTGATCGGCCGCTGGGGTGGAGATGAATTTATTATCCTTATGCCTGGTAAAGATAAAACTGCTGTTGAATTTATGGCCCGCCAGCTCAAGGCTATGGATGTGAATTATAATAGCTTTAATAATACTAATTCTCATGCTGATAATATTTCTATATCTTTAAGTGCTGGCTCAGCTGTTAAAAACAGTGTGGAAAAAGAGTTTATGGAGGTAATACAAGAAGCTGATAAAGCCCTTTATGAAGATAAACTTACAAACAGCCAGAGTAATAAAAATAGAATTATTCAGAGCCTTCTCAGTACACTTAGGGCTAAAAGTGATGAAACTGAAAAACATTCATTAAGAATGGCTGAACTAGCTCAAAAGTTAGGCAGACGTGTTGGTCTTGATAATCAAGATCTGAGTTTGCTTGCTTTAATGGCAAATATTCATGATATTGGTAAGATTACAATTCCCGAAAAGATATTAAATAAACCTGGAAAATTAAATGAGGGAGAATGGGAACTAATTAAAACTCATCCGGCTAAGGGTGCTGAGATTGCTGCAGCAAGTGAAGAATTTGCTCCTGCTGCTGAATATATCAAAGCACATCATGAGCGCTGGGATGGTAGTGGTTATCCTGATGGTTTAAAAGCTGAAGAAATACCACTTCTTTCACGAATTTTATCGATTGTTGATTCCTATGATGTAATGATTAATGAAAGACCATATAAGGAACCGATGACTGAAGAAGAAGCAGAGGCAGAATTGAAACGCTGTGCAGGCACTCAATTTGACCCTGAGCTTGTAGAAAAGTTTTTGCATATTCTTGAAAATGAAAAAGCAGAATGAAAATTTGCAAAAAAAAATACTTCCAGGTAGATAGTCTATTATAGTTAGACTGTCTACTGGAAGTTTCACAGCAATCGATACAGCAATTATTTAGCGCTTTTCTTTTTCAAAAACTGTAATTATACTGTCCCAGGCTGCCTTTATATGCTCTTCAGCTCTTTTTCTAGCAAGCTCTGCATCTCCACTTAAAATTGCATCACCAAGTTCTCTGTGTTCTTTTAGAAATTCCTGCATTCTACCTTCTCGAGAAAAACTGCTCCTGCGGAAGCGAGTTGCCTGTTCAAAAAGTGTGTCCAAAAATTTTTCCAGCCACTTATTATTAGAAGCTTCTTTGATAATTCTATGAAAAGCTACATCAACTCTGATACATCCCCTATAATCATTGTGCTCAATATGATCTTCCAGTTCTTCTACATAATCTTTCATCATCTGCTTTTGCTTTTCATCAATATTCTGTGCGGCAAGATAAGCAGCAAGTCCTTCTAGCTCAGCTCTAAGCTGAAAAATATCATCAATTTCCTTTTTGGTTTCAATTCCAGCTACAAAAACACCCTGCTGAGGAATGATATTTATCAGTTCTTCCTGCTCAAGCATCCTAAAAGCTTCCCTCACAGGAGTTCTGCTTACACTCAACTCATCAGCAATTTCCATTTCTGTAATTTTTTCACCTATCATCAACTCACCTTTGAGAATTGCCTCACGCAAAACATTATATACCTGTTTACGCAGCGGCTCATAGCTGTAAGAATCAATGGCTGTTAAATTAAATTTACTCATATTTTCACTTCCTTATCATTTATATTATATGATCTCTTATAAAGTACCCCGCAATAACCACAGCTAGATATCTACTGAGCAAATCTATAACTATTAATTTTAAAACTTAATGCTATTAATACCCATGCTTTCTAAAAATCTTTCAAAACCTTTGTGACCATTTTCTGTATTTTTATATACACCTGCATCTTCTAATACCTGAGCATATTTTTTTGCTGTTTCTGCTTCCAGTATTTTCTCGGCTTCTTCCTTGTTAAGATTCTTACCGTGGTTTTCAACAATTTTTCCAATCCAGTTAATGTGCTTTTCCATTCCTTCTCTGCTTTTCAATTCTTCGAAGCTCAGCTGATTGCTCAGATATTCTGCAGCTGTATTTAATTCCTTTTTCAGTCTGCCTGGTAAAATTGCCCTTCCCATTACTTCGATCAATCCAATATTTTCTTTTTTAATATGATGTAGTTCTTCATGAGGATGAAAAATCCCATCTGGATGCTCTTCACTACATCTGTTGTTTCTAAGCACAAGATCGAACTCATATTGTTCATTCTTTTTTCTTGCAATTGGTGTAATTGTATTATGAGCTTTCTTCTTTCCTGTTTCTGCACTGAATGCCAGTATATCCAGACCGGGGTCAGAATATTCTCTCCAGTTTTCGAGTATTTTATCTGCCAGGTTTATTAAATCTTCCCTCACTTCTGCCTTTAATCTAATCACAGACATCGGCCATCTTAATTTTGATATCTCTACATCAGGAAAGTTTGGATGTTCATAATAATCTGTGCTTTCTGCCTCTTCCATGGGAAATATGTGGCGGCCGCCCTGAAAATGATCATGGCTTAAAATTGAGCCACCTACTAGTGGTAGATCCGCATTTGAGCCGATAAAATAGTGAGGTATCTGATCAATAAAATCCATTAGGACTGCAAATGTTTGTTTATCTATATGCATAGGGATATGTTCTCTGTGAAAAACTATACAGTGCTCATTATAATAAACGTAAGGGGAATACTGTAAAAACCAGTCTTCGTTCTGCAGTTTTAAAGGTACAACTCTATGATTCTGGCGCGGCGGCTGGTTAGCACTTCCAGCATAACCTACATTCTCGAGACAGAGAAAACATTTTGGGTAATCATTTTGCGGTTCTTCTTTTGCAGCAGCAATATCTGCCGGATCTTTTTCTGGTTTTGCGAGATTTATTGTAATCTCCAGCTGGCCGTATTCAGTTTCTGATTTCCAGTTTAAATTTTTATCAATTCTTGATTTGCGAATATAATTACTCTTCTGGGCAAATTCATAATACTGATCAGCAGCTGCCTTGATACCAATATTATTAGCTGTAGTATAAAAACGCTCTGCAATCTCTGACTGTCTTGGTGTTAAGGCTCCCATAATTTCTGTATCCAATTGATCTTTTTCGGTTATGGTATCATTAATTATCGATTTTTCTACTGCATATTCAAGCAGACCATCCAAAATCGGCTGTGGTTCTTCCGGAATTTCATCTTCAGTATATGTCTTGAATTCTTCGGCAGGAGCAGCTGTAATCTGAAGAATATCCCTGATTTCATTTCTAGCTTGAATTGCATCCCATTCACCAAGCAGATTATTCTCCTCACCATAAACCAGTAATTTCTCTATAAGTTGATTTGCTTTATGCAGTTCCACAAACAATCCCCCCTAATCAATAAATCTATCTTATTTATATTGTATTTTATTTCACCAAAAAAATCCAGTTATATTATTCAAATTAAGAGAATTAAACAAAATTTCCACTACGGATTTCATCAACAAATAATCAGGAGGGCTTCTAACTCACTTTGTTCAGACATGGAAGCCCTAATTCCCTGATTATTTGTATTCAATCCTGCTCCAATTTAAGTTTTAATTCTCTTAATTTTCATTTACATTATACTATTTACTTCAGTATAAAACTTTTGTCTTCTTTTCATAATTATATCTTTTTCAGTCTATTTCGATTTAAGTGTTAATTATCATTATTTTCATTTACATTATACTATTTACTTCAGTATAAAACCTAAATCCTAAAATATTCAGTATTCTAACTCACTTTGTTCAGACATGGAAGCCCTAATTCCCTGATTATTTGTATTCAATCCTGCTCCAATTTAAGTTTTAATTCTCTTAATTTTCATTTTCGTTATACTATTTACTTCAGTATAAAACTTTTTTCTTCTCTTTCATAATTATATCTTTTTCAGTCTATTTCGATTTAAGTGTTAATTATCATTACCCAGAATCACTATTTTGTTCTCTGCTGCTGACTCTCTCATTGCATCCATTACTTCTAGATTAGCATATGTTTCTTGATCAACTCTGAGCGGCACATCTTTATCATTTATTACTGCATCAGCAAAGGCCTCTACTTCCAGCTGATACTGGGGACCGGTCTCTACATCGATTCTATCTTCCATACCATTTTTTTCAAGCAGAAAATAGTTTTTCTCTTTCCAGCCAAAAAATCCAGGTACTCTGATAACTCCATCTGTCCCTACAATCTCAATATCTTTTTCAGCATAAGAGTTGATCGAATAATAAAGATTGGCAAAAGTTCCACCTGCAAAGTATAAGATTGCACTTCCTGCTAAATCTACTCCATCTTCATCCTTCTTCTCAAAGAAATTAACTACTTTTTGCGGCTGTTCTCCCATTAGATAGCGCGAAATATTTACCGTGTAACAGCCAATATCATTGAGAGCTCCTCCCTGCATTTCTGCATTTAAGCGAAGATTATCAGGTCGATCGGTCACATCAAAGGTAAAGTTTGCATTGATCTCTTTAATATCACCAATTATACCATCATCCAGCATCTCTTTAAGTTCAACTACAAATGGCTGAAAACGGTACATAAATCCTTCCATTAATAGGACATTGTTTTCTTCAGCAGCATTGAACATCTCAACTGCTTCTTCTTTACTGCTTCCTGAAAGCGGTTTTTCACATAATATATGTTTACCTGCTTCTGCAGCTTTAATTGTCCATTCTTTATGCAGTTTATTTGGCAGAGGTATATACACAGCCTCTACATTTTCATCAGCAAGTACTTTCTGATAATCATCATAATAAACTTCTGCTCCAAAATCTTCAGCAAATTCTGCCGCTTTTTCTCTACTGCGGCTTGATACCGCATATAATTCACTATTTTCTGCTGCAATTATGGCAGGCAGTACTGCTTTCCTAGCAATATTTGCACACCCTAAAACGCCCCACTTTATCTTTTTCATAATTATAGACAGCTCCTTTATTGAGATTTAATGAAAAATCTGAACAGCAGCAGCTATCCAGATTTAATTATATTTATTAAATTTTATTATCTTAAATTTTATTCGTCAAGCCCATTTCACCTTAAATAAATATTCTCAGCTGCTTT
Source organism: uncultured Halanaerobium sp. (assembly GCA_964649895.1). Classification (GTDB taxonomy): domain Bacteria; phylum Bacillota; class Halanaerobiia; order Halanaerobiales; family Halanaerobiaceae; genus Halanaerobium. The sequence continues at coordinate 33,650 of CAZYRX010000006.1, read as the reverse complement.
TTCAATCTCATTAATTAAAATTGACATACAACTTAATATTACCCTTTAACTGAACCAGCTAACATACCTTTAATAAAGTATCTTCCAAAGATAATATATACCAGTAGTGTCGGTAGTGCTGTAATGATAGCTCCACTCATCTGAACATTCCATTCGACTACCTGACTTCCTGCAAGATTTGTTAGGGCAACAGTTATCGGCTGACTTTTTGTTTGGGTTAGAGTTACTGCAAATAGAAACTCATTCCAGATATTGGTGAACTGCCAGATAAAAACTACCACAAAAGATGGAATAGATATTGGCAGGAAAATGTAGCGATAAATGCTAAATATATTCGCTCCATCTACTTTGGCAGCATCCGAAAGAGCCTCAGGTACATTCTGATAGTAGTTCCTGAACATTAGTGTTGTAATGGGAAGTCCATAAACTATATGAACAAGTATTAAGCCTGGAATTGATCCATAAAGACCGATAGACTGCATGAACTGAACAAGTGGAAATAATACACTCTGATAGGGAATAAACATCCCAAATAATATTAAAGCAAAAAGTGTGTCAGCACCTTTGAATTTCCAGTGTGATAATACATATCCATTGAGTGAACCAAGAAGAGCTGAAATAAGTGTTGCTGGAATAACAAGATAAAAACTGTTAAGTACATTTGGTGCCAGCTTGGCAAATGCCTCTTTAAAACCTTCAAAGGAAAGACTCTGAGGTAAAATCCACATTCTGTTTATTGATACTTCAGCAAAACTTTTAAAACTCGTTGTTACAAGTAAGTAAATAGGAATAAGGAAAAATATCGAAAATAAAAATAGAATTAGATAAGTAAATATTTTTTGGCTTGTGCTCCTTCTCTTTTTCATAATCTATTCCTCCTTAAAGCTGTGCACCAGATATGGAATAATCAGTACTCCTACCATGATCAAGAGTACGATAGCAATTGCCGAACCTGTAGAATAACGGTTTGACCTAAAAGTTGCTTCGAACATATAGACTGCCGGTATATCTGTTACATTATTTGGTCCACTACCTGTCATGGAATAGATAAGAGCAAAGGCTTTTAGTGATACATGGGCCAGCACGATCACAGCGGATAGAGTTATTGGAATCTGCATTGGAAATAATATTTTGGTAAAAATCTGCCATTTACTTGCACCATCGATCCGCGCTGCTTCAATCAACTGCTCATCGATCCCCCGCAGACCTGCGAGCCACATCGCCATTGTATAACCCGAATACTGCCAGACTGCAGCAACAATTACTGCAATCAATGCCAAATTAAAATTTAAGACACTCGAAGTACTTGTAAACCATCCCCACTGCAAATTATCAAGTCCCAGCTGCTGAAACAGGAGGTTGATCCCATGAGGATTTGTGCCCGGTCTACCTGGAGAAAAAAACCAGCGCCAAACTGTACCGGTTACAACAAAGGAAAGTGCCATTGGGAAAAGAAATAAGTTTTGAAATAAATAACCGCCCTTTGGCTTATTATTTAAGATAAGAGATAAAATTATCCCGATTACTAAACAGCCAACAATAAAGAAAAGTGTAAAATAAAGGGTATTCCAGAGATCGGTCTGAAATCTGGCTTCTTTAAAAAGACCCATATAATTTTTTAAGCCTACATATTCTTTTGCTTTTCTTATAAAATTAGCAAAATTATTCCAATCTAATAGAGATATCTGTACACTTCGGCCGATAAAACCATATACAAAAACTCCGATTGTAATGATTGTTGGAGAAAGTATCGCAAGCGAAATTAATGTTTCCTCATTTTTTCTTTTCACGTCTATCACTCCCTAAATATTTGTCCCCCCCTTAAAACTAAGGAGGGGATTTTAGCAGAGTTTAAATTATCAGCATCGATTTTTGAATTATCTTTTTAATTAAGCTCTAAGTATATCAAAGCTATTTGATGATTCAAAAACAGTGCGTTAATTTACTAACGATCTGCAGTTTGACATTAATTATTGTACATATTCCTCAAAATCCTGCTTGAATCTCTCTACAGCACGATCAACATCATTATCTGTAATTAATGAGTTAATATTATCATTAAGTGCTGTAATAAAACCTTCTGGAGCTGCAGAACCATGAGCAATAGAAGGTGTAAGAGTATTTGAAGCAAAGTCTTCCATTGAATCTGTTAGATAAGGATCATATTTGCTCTTGTCACCATCAATACGAGCAGGGATTGAACCTTTAATTGGGTTGAATGTATCCTGACCTTCACGAGAAGCAATGATTTCCAGCCATCTTTTAGCATTCTCAGGATTTGGAGCACCTTTTGGCAGACCAAATGTATCATTAACTACCATGAATGTACCTCTTGTTCCTGGTACTTCCATCCAGCCAAAGTCTTCACCAGGTGTCCAGCCCATGTTTGACTTAAAGTAACCTTCTGCCCAGTCACCCATAATGTTAAAGGCAGCTTCTCCATCATAAACCATTCTTGAAGCATCCTGCCATGTATTTGCAGCATGATCTTGATTAACATAATTCATCATTTCATTAAAATATTCAAATGCCTGACGAATACCAGGGTCATCTAAAGAAGTATTACCTTCCCAGAGAGCATTATACTTATCTGCACCAAGAGTTCCCACCATTACTGCTTCAAAAATATGAGTTGCTGTCCACTTGTTTTTATCACCAAGGGCCAGAGGAACTACTCCTGCTTCATCAAGTTCTTTTAGTGCTTGTATAAAATCATACATATTTGTTGGAGCATCTATTCCATGTTCATTAAGAACTTCCATATTATAGAATAGTACATTTCCACGGTGAACATTTACAGGTACTGCATAAATTTCACCTTGATATGAAGACAATTCTAAGATTTGTTGATTGAACTTGTCTTTAACTCCCCACTCTTCCAGAAGACCAGTAATCGGCTGCATCATTCCTGTTTTTACATAGGTGTCAATTAATTCTGCACCACCATGAACCTGGAATGAATCTGGTGGGTTTCCACCAACCATCCTGGTTTTTAAAACAGCTTTAGCATTTGAACCAGCACCACCAGCTACAGTTGCATTGATGAACTCAACATTGGGGTACTCTTCATTGAAAAGTTCAATTAAAGCATTTAGACCTTCTTCTTCTCCACCACCGGTCCACCAGCTGAAAACTTCAACTTCACCATCCTGTGCTAGCACTGAAAAACTGAAGACAAAAAGCAAAGCAATCATTAGAAAAACACTTAGAAAAGCACTCTTTTTTAGCAACATCTTTTAGTCCTCCCTATTTTTATATTCAGACTTAAAAACAAAAACCTAAAACAAAGCTAAAATATATCACCTCCATTATTAGAATAATACTTGTAATATCAAACTTTTGTAATTAAAAATTAAGCTTATTTGAATCACCATTCTCTACATTTAATTATATCACATTAAAATTAAATTAAAAGCTAATATTCTTAATTATTCAAATATTTGCATAAGTAATTTGTTGATATTTGTTGGTACCAGGTACCAACAATTTTAGACAATTTAATAGGCTCTCATATTTTCTCTGAGATAATCATAGATTTTCCGAGCGGTTTTTGCACTGACTCCTTCGACATTTTTGAGCTGCCAAATCTTTGCCTCTCTAATTTTGGCTAGTGATCCAAAGTACTGGAGCAGAGCATTTCTTCTTTTAGGACCAACTCCAGGTATTTCATCAAGCATAGAATGGGTTAAACGTCTTGAGCGAAGTTTTCTGTGATAGCTTACTGCAAAGCGGTGTGCCTCATCTCTTATTCTCTGCAGCAGCTGCAGGGTTGGTGTGTGATGAGGTAATGTAATGGGATCTTTTTCTCCAGGTCTAAATATTTCTTCTTCTCTTTTTGCAAGCCCGATAATCGGGATATCCTCTATACCTAAAAGCTCAAGCACCTCAAAAGCGGCATTTAGCTGACCTTTACCACCATCTATCAATATCAAATCAGGCAGTTTTTTATCTTCTCTGAGTAGTCTGGCATAGCGTCTTTCTACAACTTCTTTCATGCTCGAAAAATCATCAGGTCCTTCTACAGTTTTTATCTTAAAACGCCTGTAATCTTTTTTTGATGGCCTGCCATTTTTAAATACCACCATCGAGGCAACACTGTCTGTTCCCTGAATATTTGAAATATCGAATCCTTCTATATGATAAGGGGGTGTTTCCAATTCAAGTACCTCTCCAAGTTTTTCGACAGCTCCTGAGGTTCTTTTTTCCTCATATTTGCTGCGGATATCTTCCTTTTTGAGATTCTGGGCTGCATTACGCTCAGCCATCTCGATCATTTTCTTTTTATCACCTTTTTGGGGCTGGTGAATTATAACTTTTTTTCCCTTAATATCTGCCAATCTTTCTTCTAAAAGTTCCTGATAGGCTAAATCTGTATTTAAAAGCAGTTCATCGGGAATTCCAGCGGCCTGTTGATAGTACTGCTGCAGGAATGAACCCATTATTTCCGATTCGCTTTCTTCCTCTGTTCCCTGTAGAATAAAGTACTCCTGACCGATCAGTCTTCCATTTCTCACAATTAGCAGCTGGGTACAGGCGGTATCATTTTCACCTTCAACAAGGGCAACTACATCTTGATCAATATTCTTGTCTGTCATTACCTTCTGGCTTTCACTCAGCTTTTTAAAAGCCTTTAGTGCATCCCGGAAACGAGCAGCTTTTTCGTAGTTTCTCTCTTCAGCAGCCTGCTTCATTTTGGCTTCTACCTCTTTTCGCAGCTCTTCCTGGCGGCCGGATAGAAAAAGCATTACCTGATCGATCAGTTCATGATAATCTTCTTTACTGACCGCACCGATACAGGGTCCGAGGCACTTATCGATATGATAATTAAGACATGGTTTAGCTTCAGGATTGGCTGCATCAAGTTCTTTTTTGCAGCTCCTCAGCTTAAAAATATCTTTAATTACATCCAGGGTTTTATAGATTGCATCAACATCTGCAAATGGACCAAAATATTCTGCACCATCATTTTTGACTATTCTTGTTTTAAAAACCCTTGGAAAATCAACATTTTTAGTTACTTTAATATATGGATAGCTCTTATCATCTTTGAGGCGAATATTGAATTTTGGCTGATATTTTTTAATCAGATTGGCCTCCAAAATATATGCTTCAACTTCAGTATCTGTCATTATATAATCAAAATCATCTATATATTTAACCAGCATCTGTGTTTTGTATGTCTGGTTATTTTTACGAAAATATGATCTTACTCGACTGCGCAGAGATTTGGCTTTGCCAACATAAATAACCATCCCTGTTTCATCTTTCATCATGTAAACTCCAGGCTGACGGGGAAGTTCTTTTAGCTGTGCTTCTATGTGTTCTTTTCTGTTTTGATCAGTGTCCAACTCTATCACCTTCATCTTTTGTCGAAATTTATTGGTACCAGGTACCTAACAAAGTTATTATACTTTATATAGGAATAATTATCAATCCACTTGCATAATGATTTGACAGAGGGTATAATATTATTTGATATATACTTTAATATGCTAAATTACTAAATTATTGAAGCCTTAGGAGGAGAGCAGATGAAAAAAATCGCAATATTAGGAAGCAGTGGCGGCAATCTCTACAATGCCGGCGGCAAGAATCCACAGAAATTAATCGGAGAAATTAAAACACAGGCTGATTCAGCAGGTATTAAGATTGCAGCTGTTCAATTTGTTGGTGCAGAAAAATCAATGGATAATGTAAATGAAAATACTCAAGCAAGATTATATACCTGGAATAGTGAATCTGATGAGTTAAAGATTTCTGATCAAACTTCACTTGCTGAGATCAATCAGCTGGCTCTGGAGGAAGATAAAAAAACAGCCGGATTAATAGAAAATGAAGAAATTGATGGTTTGATCCTTGTTAGTGCTGATCCGAAAAAAATCAATGCTGAAACTGTTAAAGCAGCAGTAGACAAAAAGATCCCTATTGTTGGCACAGGTGGTACCTCAATGTCTGAAGTTCAATACATGGGAGCTAATGTTATTTCTTCTTCAGGTACAACTGGTACTACAAATAGGACGAGAGCTGTTGCTGCAGTTCAGGCTTTTGCTAAGAAGTGGGGATTGAAATATAAGCCGACAATCGGTTCTTCAGATAGTTCATCAGCTGATCATGATGAAAATATTTTGAAGAGAATTAGTTTCAGAGGTATTATGATGGCAGCATTACCAGGATTTATTGCCATGGCAGTTACTTTAGCGTTGAGCAAGGTACCAGCTTTTTCTGCTTTGAGTGATGCTTTTGATTTATTGATCAATGCCCTGCCTGTGATCATTGCTGCTATAGCAGCTAAACAGGTTTCAGGATTGGATGAAGTAGGAATAGTAGCTGGTATTGTTGCAGGTGTATTATCTACTGAAGGAGGATTAATTGGTGGTCTTGCAGGTGGTGTTATAGCAGGAATATTATCATTATATTTGATCAGACTTACCTTGAGCTGGAATTTCCCTGGTACAACTGCAAATATTGTTGCAGGTGGTCTTTCAGGGTTGATTGCTGGATTTTTGGTTTTTTTCCTGCTGGCCCCTTTTACTCTTTATCTCGGCAATGGAATCAGAAGCATCATTGAAGCAGCACTTGAGTTTAATCCGATTCTAGCTGGGGCTCTGGCAGGAGTACTGATCTGGCCCGCTATAATTGGTGGTGTTTACCATGCTGCTATTTTACCAATTGTGCTCTTAGAAATGGAGCAGACTGGATCAAGCTTTTTAGGAGCAATCGATATGACAGGACTGGTTATGGTTTCTGCCGGAATTACCCTGGCAAATATATTATCTCCAAGAAAGAAAAGTGAAACCGCAATTGCTCTTCCCGGGTTTTTGATTAATATGGGATTTGGCACCTTTGTTGAAGCAGCCTATCCATTTATGTTTTCAGATAAATTGGTATTTGGTGGGGCAATGCTTTCAGGGGCTATTTCTGGTGCATTTGTTGGTATGCTGGGTGTGAGAGGAACTGCCTATGTACCATCTTTTTCAGCACCTTTTTTATCTAATAATACTGCAGGTTTTGCCATCAGTATGGCAGTCGCTTTAATCTCATCATTTGCCTTCACATTTATTGCAAATAAGATCAGTACAAAAAGAGCTTAACTTTTCTAAATACAAAAGAAAATACCAGGTAGCTTAAATTATAATCAAGCTGCCTGGTACTAACAAATATTATTAAAAACTGATATTTCTCATGTTATTTTAAGTTCTAATTTTTCCCAACTACCCTTCCATCCCTCTTCTTTTGCTCTGCTTATCAGCTCTTCTGCCTTCTCTAATTCTCCATTTTCAATATTGAGAACAGCTAATTTTTGATAGCCCTGATGTTCGGACTTTAAAAATTTTTCCCTAAATTCATCTTCTTTTAGTGAATCTTGTATTATATTTGATATTTCGATTTGTTTCTTACATAATTCAATAAGCTTTTCTCGTATTTCTTCTGCATCATTTCTATGTTCAAAATGTAGTTTGATCAACTGAGAATAAATTTTAAATAATATTATTGGATCATCTTCTAATCGGGCTGCTTTATCTAAGATCGATAGTGCTAAATGTTGATAGCCTTTAGTGTTTTTAGTGTTCACATAACCGGCAAGCAAATAGAGAGTTTCACTTGGTTTTTTATCATTATTATATCTGCTGTCAAGCAGCACTGAACTTTCTGATTTTATATATTCTCTCTCCTCAACTGTAAATTCAGACAGCCACCATTCTTCTAAGTTATGTTTCTTAAAAAAATCATTTTTGCGATCATCATTATGTTTCTTAAAAAAATTAAATATCTTCATATCTAACACCCCCTTTTATAAATGGTCCAATAAATATGTCGAATTTTGTATAAAATTATTCCTTAATTTCCTAATATTTCTTTAATTATTAAAAAAATATAATGATTTATTTTTAGTTTTTTCTGCAAAATATTGTGTTTTCGTAAATTTTATCCGTATTTACTTTTGATAATTTATTTATGTTTTCTTTTTTTGAAATACATTGGTGATAAAACGACAAATTAAAATATTTTTTTATAATCATCGACAATATATTACAAATATATGTAATTAAAATATAAATTTACATCTCTACTCAACTTAATTATATAATATTATTTTTTAATTCACAAGAATATTTGTAAATTATTTTATAATAGTATTTTAATCACTATTTGCTTTTATTTGCTTGATTTAAAGTTACTATATTCTGCTTTATTTTAAAGAGCAGACACCCAAATATAAGATGTCTGCTCAATATACATGATATTAAAATAATCATATATTTATTTCATTTTAATTCCAAAATTAACTTTCTGTATTATACCTGGTGTTATTTTAATTACAGCTGGATTAGCAGTTAGTATTTCTGCATTCTCATTTAAACTATTTTGATCGAGTTTAAGCACCACTGTTTCTCCAGTCTGAGTTATTGATTTAGGATCTACTATTAGGTGATAGCGTCCGTATTCATCTGTCCTTATTGTATCTCCTGTCAGAGAAATTATCTCTGCTCCTGCAATACCATTTTCTCCAGCATCCTGAATTCCATTTTGGTTGCTGTCATTAAATACCTTACCGATTATGGTCGAAGTATTAAACAAAGGATCTGCTGTAACAAGGACCGAAGCTTCAGCTGTATTTGAGATTATCGAATTATTTTTTTTAGAATAAGCTATATTTAAGTATTCTTCGTTAATTTCAGTGCCTGTACCAACAACAAGTGTATAAGTTAAACTCAGACTCTGCTCAGCATCTAAACTCAACTGATTCCAGCTTAATATTCTATCTCCTTCCGATTTAATTAATTCTGCATTTCCATCTATTATGATCTGAGCAGAATCCTCAATATACTTAAATCCCGGCGGAAGTTTATCAAAAACTGTGAAATCTTCGATTCTTCTGCCGCTGTTATTTTCAATTTCTATCTTGTAGCCCACAAATCCTCCGACTGAAGCCTTTGATTCAGAAGCTGTCTTATTTATATCAAGCAGTGAAGCTTCTGCTGGATCTATGGGAATGTTATTATTGACTATCTTAGCACTATCTTGATCAAGTTCGAAGTCAAGATAATAACTTGTGTCTTCTCCATAAGCAGGAGGCAGATTATTGTTCTCATTATCTACAACCTCAAATTCTGATGTAGCAGGATCTGCATCTGCAAACTGGGCATCATCAGTATCTAATGGACCAACTGCTTTAATTATTATTGTAGATGTCTCAGTATCTGATTCAGGCTGCAGATAACCTGCAGGCACTTTTACTCTAATACTGTACTCACCTGCTTCTGCTTCTGCAAAGTTAAGCTCAAACTTATAAATACCATCTGAAGCTGTAATCTGATTCTGCTGGCCTTCAGCTAAATAATTATCTGGAACAGCTTCTCCGTTTTGATCAACAAGTGTTAATACCGCACCCGGAACAGCTTCTCTGTTTAGAGAATTATATACAATACCGGCTGGATCAATAAAGATATCTTCTTGATCAGAGATTATATTTTCATCAAGCTCTGAAGCGGTTATTTCTTTTTCAAAATATACCACTCCACTTTCTGGATGTTTTAAGAAGAGGTGGTAATCTTTATTTACAGAAAGTCCGCCGAATTTAAATTCACCACTCTCATCGAGCTCTGCAGCTGCAGTTATAGTTTCATTAGAATAAAGTTCAATCTTCCAGTTTTCGATACTAAAATTTCCTGAGGCTTTAACTTTTCCAATTAATGCAGCAGTCCCAGGCTGAGAACCAGCTCTTAGCGTGATATCTGCAGAACCGCTCAGCTCTTTATCTTGATCAAGGCTTGTATTTTCAGTATCTGCTAATGCATAATATTCCATACTGTTTTTTATCTCATCATCTTCTGTACCTGCTTTTATTATTCCCTGATAAGTTATCTCTATCTTTTCTCCGGCCTGGATTTCTCCATAGACTAATCCTGAATCTGATTCCAGAGGAGAATCATTACCAGCATCTGAAACAATTAGACCTTTTAGCTCTGTACTTCCACCAATATATTCTATTTCATCCGGAATTAAAGCTTTTACTGACAGCTCTTCTGCCGAAGCATTACCTATATTCTCTATAGTTATGAAATATTTTAAACTGTCTCCAACTTCAAGCTCAGCACCATTAATATCTTTAACTTTATATTCAGATTTTAGGTTCGGACTCTGTCCGATAACTACTTCAGCTTCTGCTTCTTGAAGAGCACTATTATCAGAACTAATAGTTCCACTGCTGCTGATAATGTTGCCATCTGTGCTGTTATCATTAACTCTCACCTGATAGCTGATCTCAAATGATTCTCCTGCTTCAAGTTCTGATATATCTACTATTATTTTTCCATCCTCAATTTTATAATTTAGTTCTGACTGTGCAGATACAGTATTTAGACTTTTCATTTTATCTAATCCAGCTCTTATATAATCTGCTGCTGACCAAAAGATACTGGCAAAAAGAGCAGTATTATCATGAGCAGAAGCTAGATTTCCACTTTCTATTTTTATTGTATCAGTTTTTAAGCTTGTATTTTCAGGAATCAAATCTTCTAGGTTAACATTGACTGCTTTTTTGCTGCCTATATTTCTTATTCTATTTTTAATCTGCAGTTCATCTCCAGCATTAATCTGATCTTCTTCTCCACCGACTCTAGTTATTTCTTTTTCTACTTCAAGTACAGCAGTATCACCAAGCTGAGTTATTGTGCTGTCAGTTTCGGCTCTAGTGGCCGGATCATCACTTAAAACTTTTTCTATTCTAACTCCTAGTTCTGCTCCTTTACCTTTAAGTTCAAGCTGGTTTTCGATTAAAGAACCAAGTACATTATTTTCTGCAGCTTTAACCTGATAACTAACAACTGTTTTGGCTCCTTCACTTAAGATAAACCCTTCTTCAGCATTTGGACTGTTGACCAGCATTCCGCCAAGAAGTGGTGGCTCTCCATCAATATCAGCTATCTCATTACCATTGAGAGTTGTAGAATTTTCAACATAAACTGTGCCTGAAGGTATATAGCCATATAGTTCAGCAGCTTTTAAATCTGCTGTGCCAATATTTCCTATTTCTGCAGTATAGGTTATTACTTCTCCAGGCAGCAGATTATCATTTTCAAAGCTGCTCTTTAAATTCATAGTTATTTTTGGTTTATCTACAGTTTTAAAGTTCCAGCTTTCTTTATTTGTTATCCCGCTGAAAGGGTTGCCAGCAAGATCGGTTACTGCTCCTGCTTCTATCAGCAGATAATAATCAGAGGCTGCTGCTAGTTCAATTCCCCTATTTATAGTGATAGTTTTACTTCCACTACCACTCACTTTTTCACTGCTATTGAGATCAAATACTTCTAGTTCAGCACCATCAGCTTTGTAGAGTTTTACTTTACCTGTATCTGTTTTAACATTTTCATTGAAAGTTATGCTTAAGTTAGTATCCAGTTTCTGTCTTTCTGAATTATCAGCTGGATTTAAACTGCTCACTTGAGGTGGAGTTTTATCATAAATAATATTACCAGTGTATGCGGCACTATCGGTTCTCCCATCTACATCCTCAGCTGTTATTTCAATATCAGTATAAGCAGCTTCTGCAATCTCCAGGCTTCCTATATCCCATTCTAATGTCCAGTTTCCACTTCCATCACTTACTTCGATGTTCTGCTCTTTTCCATCAATTGATGCTGAAATGATTATATTATAGTTATTTGGACTGTTTACCGAACCTGAGATTGTTATTATATCTTCTTGAGATCTATAATATTTATTTTCTCCAGGATTACTTATTTCTAATAAAGGCTTATTATGATTTGTGAAACCCTGCCAGCTTAAAAATGGATAGCCATTATTTTGAACAGGATTTATACCCCAGTAATCATCATTAGCCTCATCATCATTGGGATTGTCGATAAAATCCCAGGCATTATCAAGTCCTGCAGTAGATTCAAGTGTAAAAGTTGAAGTAGACTTCATTTCAGCAGTGATTTTTCCAGATCCACCATCAGATGTAGACAGACCAGAAGTCTCTGTATCCCAGAAACTGTTACTTACGAGACCGTGGTTTTTTCCTATCAATCCACCACCGTCACCTGCAACAGATGCAGTACTGTAGCTTTTATTCACTTCTCCAATGTTATAACCAATCAGACCACCGACAAGCCTTGAGCCAGATACTTCTCCAGTACTGTAATTGTTATTCACATTCCCACCATCATTAATACCCAACAGACCACCAACACCAAGGTTACCTTCAACAGACGCTGTGCTATAATTATTACTCACAATAGAATAGTTCAGACCAAGCAGTCCACCGACAGCATTACCATTACCTGAAACTTCACCTGTGGTATAACTATTTTTTACCACAGTTTCCGGACCTCGTTTAAAACCATTACGTCCCAGCAGGCCACCTACATCTTCATTTCCAGTGATATTCACATCCTCCAGTCTGATATTCTCTATAGTAGACATAATTGCAAATCCGAAAAGACCAATCTTAGCCTCACCCGGTCTATTAATGAACAGATTTCTTACAGTGTGACCCGTGCCGTTGTATGTCCCGGTAAATTGCGTATCGGTATTTCCTATCGGCGAAAATCCTTCTACTGGCCCTGCAGTGCCATCCCCGTTCCAGTCCACCTGTATTTCATTGGGATTAAATGAAATATCGGAAGTTTGTTCAAAGTATTTGTCCCAGTGTCCTGAAAAGTTGGCTAATGCAATCAGGTCAGACGTATTGGCAATTATATAGGGAGCGATTGCTGTACCTTGACCACCACTATAGTTTGGAGCAGTAGTAAAACTTATCTCATTACCATAAGACGATAAACCTACACTGTTTTCCACATAGGCACGAACATAATATGTACCTAAGGAAGATAGACCGCTAATCTCGACACTGTACTCATCGGATTCGCTTGCACTTGTTATATAATTATCAGAAATTGTAGGTTCTGGTGATGTACTCCAGCAAAAACCCCGGCTTGTAATCTCTGAGCCACCATTTGAAATAATTTCAGCATTTAAGGCGGCTGATGCAGCACTTATATCACTCGCATCTCCTGTCACTACATAAGGAGGACATGGACCGTAGGAATTATTCATCTCCTGCCAGGCCAGAGCCGGATAACCATCATTATCATTTCCAGGTTCATCAATTGTCCATTCTCCATCTATATGAGAATCAACAGAGGCAAAACTCCAGCCAGCAAAAGTACATCTATCATTCATTTCGGCAGTACTTTTACCTGTACCACCATCAGATGTAGACAGACTGGAAGTCTCTGTATTCCAAAAACTGTTATTTACTGTCGCATTGTATTTATTTCCCCCAACCAGTCCTCCTAGACTCTCAGTAACATCACCTTTTACTTTTCCTATACTGTAGCTTTTATTTATAGTAGATTCCCAACCATTGTAACCCACCAATCCTCCGACATTATCATCAGCTGCTCCACTATTAATAGTGACAGAAGCCATGCTGTAGCTATTGTTCAGTGTGGTTCTGCTATTTTCACCTACCAGTCCCCCGACATTGGAACCATTAGAATTACTAACAGTAATAGAACCCGTGCTGTAGCTATTATTCAATGTGGTATTTGGTCCCTCAGAGCCTTCATTCAAACCAACCAGTCCACCAAAGTTTCCATATGTAGATGTACTGGCTGGATTGCTAATGTTAATAGAACCTGTGTTATAGCTATTACTTACTGAATTATTGTTGGTACCGGTCAATCCGCCGGCAGTTCCGATATTATCCCCGGTTACTGTTCCCGTGAAATAGCTGTTTTCCACCGTGTCATTGTTAAACCCGATCAATCCGCCCACACGTATACAGTTTTCTGCGTTGACATTGCCTGAGCTGTAGCTGCTTTCTACTAAACCAGCATTGGCACCTATTAAACCACCGATACCACTTATAGAATTAATACTGCTAGCAATGCCAGTGACAGTAACTGTCCCTGAAAAGTAGCTGTTGCTCAACAAACCATTGGAAGAACCTCCCAGTCCTCCAATATTATAAAGGTTTAAGCCAGTAGTAACAATATCAGCGGATAAAGATACTTCACTATAACTATCAATCATACTGCCATAACTTTCACCTACCAATCCACCAACATATTCACTGTCAGTGACATCTATCGTTCCTGTACTATAGCAGTTTTCAACTGTATCATCAGTGCCGTTAATCCACCCCACCAAAGAACCAAGATGATAATAATTTGATCCTGTTATAGAAACGTTTACTAACCCCAGGTTTTCTATCGTTGCACCAACAATTTTTCCAAATAAGCCAACTTCATTATGATCAGAAGACTCAGTACGGTGAATATAAAGATTTGATATAGTATGAGCTTGTCCGTCATAAGAGCCTTGAAAAGAGTCAGAGCTATTTCCGATTGACGCGAGACCTAATTTGTCATCAGATTCATCAGCACCCCATGTCGTACCATCTCCATCCCAGTCAACCTGGTTTTGATCACTATCAAAAACAATATCAGCTGTTTGCTCAAAATGTTTATCCCAGTGCTCAGAACTAATCGATAATTCAACCAAATCCTCTGCTGCCGCAATTTTGTAGGGATCACTGGATGATCCACTACCACCGGAGTAAGGCAGGTCTTCCAATACCTCATCTGCCCCATCCTGCCATCTTAAAATGGGATATCCATCATTAACAGTTTCTTCCTGATCCATATCCCAGTAGTCGTCTCTTCCATTTGCTGTTTCACTAACAAAATCCCAGCCGGCATCAGTAAAGGTATCCACACCCTGCATTTCGGAAGTAGTTTTGCCTTCAGCATCACCAGCACTGTTTTCCTGTCCGGAAGTTTCGGTGTCCCAGATACAGTTATTTTCAGAACCAGGACTTTCACTAATAAAACCGCTTAAATTAAAATTACCAGTGACACTACCCGTACTATATGAATTGGATATTGTACCAAGATTGACTCCAGCAAAACCACCGACATAGTCATCACCATTCACAGCTCCCACGGCATAGGAATCATTAATAGTGCCATGTGAATTAACTCCAACAAGACCGCCTACATATCTGGAATTACCATCTACATTGACATCCGCATACAATTTGGAGAGAGATGTCTCCTCATTTTGTCCTATAATTCCTCCGACATTGTTAATATCTCCGGAAACAGAGCCCTTTGCATAGGAATCAGATATATCTGCATATTGTGAAAATCCTATGAGGCTGCCTACATTTTCTCCACCATAGATTTCAACATTTGTAAGGCCGATTGCTGTAATTTTAGCATCTTTACCATAACCGAACAAACCGATATTATTTTCTTCTGGACGATTGATATACAAGCTATCTATCGTATAATTTTGTCCTTCATAAGAACCTTTAAATTGTGTATTGTTATTCCCAATCGGCGAGAAGCCATAGTAACCAGCATAGGAACCACCAAGACCATTATCGTTCCAGTTTTCTGTATCTGAAGCATCAATATCAGCTGTTTGCTTAAAATGAGAATCCCAGTATAATGGATGTTCCGACAAGTATCTCAAGTCATCCAGACTCGCAACATGGTAAGGGTCGCCTTCCGATCCGGAGCCGCCAGAAAACATCTGGGCTGGTTCACCATCTGTAATGGTCCAGCCGTCATCGTCGATCAGGCTTTGCCTAGCTTCCGCTGCCTCTGGTGAATACTGGCTGTTTCCGGCATGAAAAGAAACACCATTTTGCACGGATTGTGCTGCCCATCCGTTAAGAAGTTTATCATAATTGGATGTGCTTAGAGTTGCATTTTCAAACATAAAACTCATATCAGTAACACTAGTTACATCCCAGCCACTGATATCTTGATTAAAGGCATCTGCACCCCTAAACATACTACTCATATTGGTAACCGAACTAACCTCCCAAGAACTAATATCTTGATTAAAAGAGGTGGCTTCATTGAACATAGATCTCATAGAAGTGACACTACTAACATCCCAGGAACTTATATCTTGATTAAAAGCATCTGCTTGGTAAAACATACCAGACATATCCTTGACGGAATTGACAACCCAAGAGCTGATATCTGTATTAAAAGAAGATGCTTTATCGAACATAGAAACCATAGATGTGACACTACTAACATCCCAGGAGCTTATATCTTGATTAAAAGCATCTGCTTGATAAAACATACTGGACATATCGGTTACATTGCCTACATTCCAAACGGTTATATTGCTGTCATTAAATGCAGTAGCATTACTGAACATCGAACTTAAGTCCGTAACATCTGCAGGCAATG
>CAZYRX010000006.1:6270-17327 GCA_964649895.1 uncultured Halanaerobium sp. | reverse complement strand
AATGCAGTAGCATTACTGAACATCGAACTTAAGTCCGTAACATCTGCAGGCAATGAAGCCGGAACATCCGTCAGACTGGAAGCACCATTGAAAGCACCACTGAGAGAGGTTAAACCAACATCGCCAAAGCTTACAGCTTTTTTCAGTTTATTTGAACCTGTCCAGCCCCAACTAGAATTCCCAAACTGTGTAAGCGTTCCGTCTATCGTCACTGTATAAACTCCATCTGAACCGTAAGTATGACTTTTATTTCCCGTATCAGTATAAGTATCTGAATTTCCATCGCCCCAATCTACGCTAACATCCACCGTGCCATAAAGCGGGAGAGCTATTTGATCGCCTGCATTCAATGTAAACTCAAGTATCACAAGGTTGGATTCTTCCAAATAATCATCAGCCCCATCCTGCCAGCTTAAAATGGGATATCCATCATTAACAGTTTCTTGCTGGTCCATATCCCAGTCGTCATTGGATACTGAATCATCATTAGGATCTGTAACAAAATCCCAGGCGGAAGAAAGCCACATATTAGATTCATCGGTAAAGGCAGCCACATTCTGCATTTGTGCAGAAGTTAAACCGGTGCCGATACCATTATCAGTGGGTTCTACAGTCTTATTCCAAAAAGAATTAGTTAGATCAGAAATATCATCTGTAATTCCAACGAAACCGCCGACGAACCTATCACCACCAGTAACACTGCCAGTGCTGTAACTGTTTTCGATTGTGGAAGAATATTCATTCCCCCCAGCCAAGCCGCCGACTGCCCATTCACCATTTACATCACCCGTGCTGTAACTGTTACTTATGGTGGAATTATCAGTCTGCATCCCCACCAGGCCGCCAGCATAAGCAGGGTTTGGAGAACTGACGGTAGCGGTAACGCTGCCGGTGCTGTAACTGTTACTTATGGTGGAATTATCATTTTCCCCCACTAGGCCGCCAACAGCATCTCTACCGGAAACGCAGCCAGTACTGTAACTCTTACTGACGGTAGAATAATTATTATTCCCCACCAGGCCACCGACTGCAGATTTACCATTCACTTCACTCGTACTGTAACTGTTACTGACGGTAGAAGAATTATCATTCTTCCCCACCAAGCCACCAGCTTCACCATTAATGCCGGTAACGCTGCCGGTGCTGTAACTGT
Source organism: uncultured Halanaerobium sp. (assembly GCA_964649895.1). Taxonomy (GTDB): domain Bacteria; phylum Bacillota; class Halanaerobiia; order Halanaerobiales; family Halanaerobiaceae; genus Halanaerobium. The sequence goes on along the minus strand of CAZYRX010000006.1, from coordinate 16,174 downwards.
TGCTGACGGTGGAAGAATTATTATACCCCACCAGGCTGCCGACATAATTATTTCCTGTAATATCTACATTGGTCACGCCGGTGTTGGTAATAGTGGCACCATCGGTGTATCCGAACAAACCAATCTCATCATTTGAATCCCGATTTATAAATAAATTGTCTATCGTATATTCGCCGCCGTCGTATGAGCCGGTGAAGGTGGTACCACCATCATTTGGATCTGCACCAATCGGTGAAAAGCCTTCCACAGGTCCGGCAGAGCCGCTGTTGTCCCAGTCTACCTGAGCTTCATCTGCATTAAAAACAATATCAGCTGTTTGCTCAAAATGTTTATCCCAGTGCTCAGAACTAATCGATAATTTAATCAAATCCTCTACTGTAGCAATCTGATAAGGATCAATCTCTGTTCCTGAGCCATTCCACTGGGCTGCAGTTATTCCACTGCAGAGGGTTAACATAAATATTAAAACTGTAATTACTGTTAATTTATTATATTTATTTTGAAGCATTATATTCACTCCTTAAATATATTTTCTAAAACAATCATATTTCTTCATCTTTTAAGTATTTTAAACCGATTTCACAGAACAAAATCATTTTCTACCACGCTTTTATAATATTCACAAACCAACCGTCTGCCTCATAACTCAAATCGGTTAGATCATCATTAAAGTCAGTAAAGTTATAGCCTGCACCTAACTTGAGGTTATTTGCAAATCTCTTGTAACCTCCAATTAAAAAGCCGCTCTTTTTATCTTCAGCTAATTTGTTCTCTAAAATCCTGTATTCAGTGAATAACTCTATATCATCTCTGAGCTGATAATTTATTCTGTTAACCCAGAGGTAGGTCTCACTGCTTGTCCAGTCATCATTAACTGAATTGAGCTTTATCTCCCCATTTTTATAGGCCAGCTTTTCTGCCAGCTGCCAGCTTGAATTAAGGTCAAAGATGAAATCTAAAGAAAAAACCTGTGCTTTTTCTGCTGCATAAACTCCAAACTCATCTTCATCTCTTAGATAATTATCCTCTTTTATGTAAGAATACTTGCCGAGAACATTTAAGCGGTCATGTTTTACAGGTCTGTAGGCAAAGCCGAATGTTCCATCTAAATATTCATCTTCCTCTGCTTTTTTTTCAATGGAGTACTCTATTTCTGAAAGCAGACTCAGAGCCTGACTGTACTTCCAGTTTAGATCTGATTTAAATATAAACTGCTCTAAATCTTCTCTGTCTTCATCTTTTCTGTATTCCAATCTATTTGAAGTTTTTAAATTGTCCTTTATATAGCTTATCCCAAACCCTATTATTTCTCTCTTAAAATTATCTTCTTCAGCTCTGACCACATCACTCTGAGAATAATCAAGGCTCATTACCAGTCCTTTTAAAGGTGAATAATCCAATCCAACTACATTACTTCTCTCTTCTTGATCACTGCTGTCCTCTATCCTGTATTCTCCATAGAGGTCTGTTTTATCATTAACTTTAGAATTTGTACCAACTGTGGTCGTGGTTGAACTGTCATCACTTAAATCCCGCTCTAAATTTGTATAAATCTCACTTTTTTCATTAACTCTATAGCCGGTTCCAAAACTTAAGCTTTCTTTATCTCCTGCTTCTGCCTGGGCATTGAAGCTCCACTTATCTTTATTATAGCTGCCGCCTAAAGTTGTAATATCATATTCATCACTGCTGCTGTCATTAGAAAGGGTCAGCTGCTGTGAAGCATAAATACTGCTGTTATCTGTCAGCATATAATCTAAGCCCAGGGCAGCTGTTAGTATATCTTCTACTTGAACTGAATCAGCTTTTTCCCTTTTGTTCTGCAGTTCAAGCTTTAAATCTGTTTTATCACTGTAGTCAAAATCGCTTTTGATTTTTATTATCTCTTCAGTATCGGTTTCTGCTTCGCTCTCTGTTTCACTTTTAGAAAAACTTAAGCTGTTATTAAACCTCTCTCCTCTGATTAAAGCTTCAATTCCATAATCTCTTTTATCCTCATCTGTATAACTACTGCTGCTGTTAAAACCTGCTTCTTTATCTATGTAATATGTATCTAAAACAATATTGTCAGTCAGTTTTCTCTTCAGCTCCAGATTCCAGGCTTCTGCATTTTCTGCATTGCTGATATTTACTTCCTCATATGTAATACCACCATCATCAGAAAAATATCTGCCTGCAATGATATTTTCTGAAGCTGCCCAGTCCAGGCTGAGATCTGTTTTCTCACTGCTGTAAGTTAAGTTATATCCCTCAATTTTATATGTTTCACCATTTTGATCTTTTTCTTTTATAGATGTTCCACTTAAAACTAAATTATCGCTTAGTTGATAAGAGCTTTCAACTCCATAACTGTCATAATCTCCATCCTGATAATCATAATCTACCTCATAATTAACTCTAAGATAATACTTATCTTCTCCCTCTTCATTTTCAATTAAGTCACCGACATTTATTAATTCAGTTTTATTCTTTAAAATTATCCTGCCCTGCAGGTAGTTAATTTGATAGTCGATTCCAGGCACTAAGTCCTTTTCAGATAATACCCTATCTGTTGAAGCATCTCTTAACTCTAAAGTAACAGCTTCACTGCCTGCTGTAATATCATCATTATTTAGGTAATATAATATACCACCTGTGAGCTCCAGCTCATCCTGTTTTTGTTGAGTAAATGGCTGATGTAAAAAACTGTCAATTTTAAGACGATTATCATAGCTGATGTTCAAACCATAGAGGCTTTTTCTGAAATTTATCAGCTGATTCTGATCAAGATTAACCCTATAATTACCCCAGAGAGCTTTAAAAGTTTCTGATTCTAGAGCAATATATAGTTTGCCGGCTGTATTAACCTGAGAACTGACAGTTGAATCATCACCATAAATCGGATAATATTTTTCTGCATCTATTTTTTCAAACGGAGAATCTTTTTTACGTTCATCTAAATTTTTAAATAGCTCATCTATTTTCTGCTCTTCTGTATCAAACCAGGCAGTCAATAGGTATTTGCCCTTTATCTTTCCCTTGAGATAAAAAGAAATCCTTCCCATGTCTACTTCTTCAGCAAAAGTGTCATTTTCTTCTACTAGTTCTAGATTACCTTCAATGGAATTACTACCGAAATATAGTTCTGCTAAAGCTATAAAAATTTCCGACTCATAAAAACTATCCTGCTCTTCAGCCTGAATATCATCAGTCTGAATATTTTCAGCACATATATCTGCATTTGAGCTAAAAACTATTAATAAAATTAATAGAAATGTAAATAAAATTAAAAAAGGAAAATTGTATTTGATAAACTTCATGTTTGTTCCCTCCTGTGATTTATATTTTTTACTGCTTTATGTAAACGCTCTAAATTTAGAGGCTTTATAATATAATCATCTGCTCCCACTTTATATGCTTCAGCAGCTCTTTTTCTATCCCCCATGATCAATATTACAGCTGTATCTTTGGAATCGGACTAGAATAATATTTAATCTCATCAAAAAAAGAGCTTACTGCAGAATCTTTTTCCCTATTTAATGGGTCTACTTGAGTTAGGTAGAAAGTAATATTAAACACCTCCAATTTGGAAAACCAAAAGATAATTAGATATAAATTGGATATAATTATATCGACTGTAAGAATATCTAAAATATATATTATCATAATAATCTAAAAGCAATCTAAAAAATGGTCCCAAATCAGCCTAAAAACAGCTGAAAAATAAAAAAAGTGCCATAAATTCTCTCAAAAATTTAAAAAGAGAATTTAAAGCACTTGTTGAAATATATATTTTTTTAAAATAAATGATGATTATACAAATCATAATACTGCTCAATTTATTCATCATAAATTAAATAATCTGTTTGCTCATTTTTTGCTTTATAAAGGGCATAGTCTGCTTTTTTAAAAAGTGTTTCTATATCTTTACCATCCCTTGGATAGATGCTTATACCTAAGGTTAAGCTGATAAAAAATTTGTTCTCTCCTATCTCAAGTGGTATATTAAAAGCTCCAATTATTTCTCCAGCTGCTTTATCAAGTTCGGCTTGAGAATCAAAACCCGAAAATACTGCTGCAAACTTAACTCCACCAATCCGGCAGAGATCTTCTTTCTCATCCCAGCCTTTAAAAGTCTTATTCAACCTGGCTGCAGCTTTTTCTATAATTAGTTCACTCATTTCATGTCCAAATCTAGCATTGATCTCTTCAAAATCATTAATATCTGCAAAAATTACTGCTTTATTTTCTTCTTCACTCAGATTATCTTCCAATTGTGTAGAAAAAAGTGTGTGGTTAGCTAAACCAGTCAGGCTGTCATGATAAGCCATATATTCAAATCTTCTCAGCAGATAAACTATAGAACTTGTAAATACAACAAAGACAATCAGCATAATCAAACCATTAATTAAAAAAAGATTTCTTATCCCTGAAATCTCCTGAAGCATATAATCATTATTATACTTAATACCAACTACAAAAGCATCCCACCAGCTGCCGGCTTCATCTTCAGTAAATATAGGGAAATAACTCCTGCTGTAATTGCCTTCCTCAAAAGCAGTGTTAAGCCGTTTCTGCTCCTCAAAAACCTGTTTTACATCTTCTGATTCTGAAGGAGGAAGCTCTAGATAAACTCCTTCATTTTCACCGCTTAATTCCCCGGCAATACCTGTTTCCGGACTATATTTGTAAAATGAAATTTCTTCTACAGATTGATAATTATCAATCATTTTCTCAGCTTCAGTATATACATTAATCTCATTTAACACAGGATAAAGCACATCCATTTTGGCACTTAATTCCAGCAGGTATTTATTATCAGGAGTAGGCTGATAGCTGAATTTACTGATCTTCATAGTATTAATTTGCTGGTCCATCCTGTCTACAGCAAAACTATCTCCTTTTAACCGGCTGCGAAGCAGTTTGGAAAAACTTACAAAGCGGTTAAAATCCAGTCCGAGATCAGGGGCATAGGTTGACCTTATCACTTTTAAATTTTCATCAATTACATAAATATGATAACCTTCAAACTCTTCATCTAAGGCTTCTAGATTCCAACTGTAAACATCTGGATTTTCTTCATAAAGTTCTAAGAGCTGTTTTGATTTTTCTTCCATATCTTGATTCAGCTGTTTTTCTACTATACTGAAGCTGTCATTCAAATAATGAAAATATTTAACAATATTGTATTCAACAAGCTCCCTTTTTTTCTGATAAGACTCTTCAATTGTAAACTTTGCATTCTGATAATTAAAATATAAGATTGAAAAAATAATAACCAGGGTAATAATTATAAAGATGTATTTGTATTTTTTGAGAAATTTAAACACTACAGTATTTCCCCTTTCAAGATAAAATTAGCATTTATTATTTTGGAATTTTAAATTTTACTGCTGTACCCTCTCTATTCTGTTCAATATCTATACTTTCATTAAACTGCCGCTTAAGACGCTGATTTATGTTTTTTAAGCCAATTTTATGCCTCTCTTCGCTGCTGCTGTTTTCAGAGAAAACTTTTTCAATTTCTGCTTCTTCTATTCCAACTCCATTATCTCTAACCTTTATCTGATTATAATGTTTTTCTTCTTTAACAAAGATCTCGATAAGGTAGTTATTCTTCGTTTTTTTCAACCCGTGTTTTAAAGAATTTTCTACAAGTTCCTGAATAACAAAGGGGGGTATTTTAAAGTCAAGTTCTCCATCTATATGATAAATGATTTCGAACTTATCCTTAAATCTCTCCTTTTGAATAGATGTATAGAACTTTACCAAGTCCAGCTCTTTTTCTATAGGCACAAATTGATCTGAGCTGTCAAAATCAAAACTGTAGCGCAGATAGTTTGCAAGATCAATAATCAGCTCTCCTGCAAGGCTGGTGTTTGTCTCACATAAGTATGCTATTGTATCAAGAGTATTATATAAGAAGTGAGGCTTTATTTGTGCTCTAAGATAATCCTGTTCCCTCTGCAGACTTTCTTCAACTTTTGCTTTTAAAGTAATCAGAGTTCTAATTCTGCTGCGGAGCTCATTTATTTCAAAAGGCTTTTTAACAAAATCATTTATACCAATCTCATAACTTTTCAAGAGGTTTTGCGGCAAATTATGTGATGCTACAATCAAAATTGGTAATTCAAAGAATTTAAAACGCTCTCTAATACTGCTGCATATGTTAATTTCCTCATCTGTAAGAGAATATATATCAATAATGACCAAGACTGTATCAGAATCACTTTGTTCTAAGAGCTCTTCTTCCGTTTTCACTTTAATAAAACTGTAATCACTGAGAATATTAAAGTCTTCTAAAAGCTTCAGATTATTTTCATCTGCTTTAGAGTAAATAATTATTCTAGAATTATAATATCTATTATTTTTAGTAGTCATTTTAATTTTTTCGAATTCGGTATTTAGTTCAGGCATCTTTTTTAATTCTTTGACTTCATAAAAGTCATTATATATACTTCCCTTTAATTTAAGGTTTAACTGCATTTTAGTACTGCCCATTTTTTCAAACTTCATTTCTATGTCCAAAATGTCAAGCAGTTGATTCAATTTTAGATATTTAAATTCTAAAATACTTTCAACAGTGTCAAACTCATTATCATCCATTTTCCCATCAGATCTCATAAATATTAAATTATCTGCTTCTATGATTATATTTAAACTTATTTTTTTATCCAGCTCGGCATTTAAAAAAATTGATGAATCAGCTGCAGAACTGATTATAATATCAAAAAGGGTAAAGAAAAGCTGTTTAAAGTATTTTTTGTCGGTTTCCACAAGATATTTATTTGCTTTAATAAGATTTTTAAGTTCTACTTCATTTTCATAATTATATATTTTGCTGAGCTGCAGTGCTTCTTCCAAAATTTCCTTGAGTTCATATTTTTTAATATCCAACACATTTTTTTTATCTTCTATGTTCAGATATTCTGCTGTATTAGCTGCAAAATAGCTGAGTGCCTGCTCTTTTTCTATTATTTCAGCCAGTTTTTCTTCAAAATCTTCTCTTATTACATTAGAGTTCTGCATAATATTTTCTTGGCTGGAAAGTATACTTTTTTCCAAATAATCGAATCTAGTCATTCTATCCTTTATAAATTCCTGTTTTATTTCTAATGATTTTTTCAAACGGTTTTTTTCGGTTTCAAGTTCTAAATTATTCTGCCTACTTTCTTTTCTTTCAACTGACATAATTTTCAGCATAATTATATCTAAAATGAGAATGAAGGTAAAAACCGCTGCCTGTAGATTTACTTCAATATTTAAATCAAAAATATAATCTGCATAAAATACTATAAGCATTGTGCTGAAAAAGATAAGTGCCCATAGAAAATCTGACACATCTATTTCATTTTCAAAATGAACTCTGGCTATTGTGATAGTAAAGTAAATAAGTATCATAATATTCAATATGCAGACAAATAACTGTAAATAAATTTTAGTTTCTGCTGAGAGCATCGAAAGTAAAAGGAGGAGAAAAGAATATACTGAAATCATTAATATAATTGTTTTTGAAAATTTAGCTGGAAAAAGTTCTGTAAAAAATAATGATATAAAAATTAGAGCTGGATAGATAAGCAGATAAAAATCAAAATTATAGTACTCTGCATAAGTTAAAGGATAAAACAGATTTGGGTCAGCAAAAGAAATTATCCATAATGAGGTAAGCAGTGAAGCAGCATGCAGATACAAAAGATAGAATTTATTCTTCTGCATTAAAAAAAATATTAATGATTCTCCTGCTGCAAATAAAAGCAGTATAAAAAGCTGCAAATAGCTGAGATATCTGTCAGAAATATAATAGATAAGAAAGGAGAAAATTATTATAAATATTAGAAATCTCTTCTTTTTGAATATATTCTTGAAATTTTTTATTACTGTTAACATGTAATTTCCTCCATTAATCCTGTCCGTAACGTCAAATATTACTGCTCTTTAAATATTACTGCTCTTTTAAAAAATATAAATAGTTATTGATACAAAGAGGTGTAAATCAGTGATATTTGAAGTGATAAAATAATTTTTATCAAAATTTTAAAGCTCAAAATCTGGCTTAATATCAAGTTCTTTTTTTAAATTATCTTTAAGCTCCTCATAATATCTTTTTGCCATAACTGAGTTATCTTCTGACTGATAAATATCAATTAATTTCTTATAGCTCTGCTCATCAAGAGGATCCAGATCTATCATCATTTTTAATGTTAGCTTAGCTGACTCTGAATTTTTATCATTGATAAATTTAGCATTTAATGACTTTAAAATATTTTTATAAAAATTATTAAAACCCATTCTGTAGCTACTTATCCAGCAGTAGTCTTTGATCTGCAGATAATCACCAGCATATATTTGATTAAGCTCATCAAGAAATTTAGCAGCATTAATTTTTTCTGCTTCAACATCTGCTGTCATTTTTTTAAGTTGATCTATATCAGCCTCAACTTTTTCTGCATTAATTTTATAAAAGCCGCGCTTACTCAATATTAATTTCTGAATACCCAGTTTATTAAATGTTTTGCGCAGATTATAGATTGTTGTATAAAGAAGATTACTGCTGCGTTCAAGTTCACCTTCAGGCCAAATATTCTCTATTATCTTATCTTTTGAAATAAAATCTCCTGAAAATAAGAGTAGGAAATAAAATAACTCTTCAGTCTTGGCAGTCCACCAGTCGATATCCAATTCTTTTCCATTAAAGGTAATTTTTGTTCTGCCAAATGTTTTTACTGATAGGTGCTGCTGATCAGCGTTAATATTCTCTTTTTCATTTTTTCTACCTTTTTGATTTGCAGATATTCGAGAAAGTGTTTTTTGAAAGCGCTTTTTAGAAACAGGTTTTAATAGATAATCAAGTGCATTTAATTCAAATGCTTCTACTGCATATTCATTATAGGCAGTTACAAAGATAATATCTATATTTTCATCAACTGCTAAGACCTGTTCAGCTGCTTCAAGCCCCTTTATTCCAGGCATCTCTATATCAAGAAAAAGCAGATCCAGTTCTTCGATGTAAGTATCCAGATCATCTAAAAGTTCTTCACCACATTGATATAAAGCTAAAATATTAATTTCAGAATAATCTTCTACTATTTTCCGCATTCTCTGCAGCGAATTAAATTCATCATCAACTAAAATTGTTTTGAGCATCTAATTTCACCCCTACTTAAACTCTCACCAGCTTAAATACTTCAATAATTTTTATAAATTATACTATTTTTGTTAATATATATAAGTTTAACATATTACTACAGGTGATTTCCAATAATTTTGTAGATATTTGTTGATACTTTTTTATTCGATAAGCTCAGACCTCAAAATTCTAAGCCTATTAAAGGAGCTTATAAATATCTGAATCATGATTAAGGATTTATTTCGATAATATAGTTTTGAGAGCTGTTTCTTCGGTTAATTTTATTGAAATCTATACTTTCCAGGTCAAGTACAATGTTCAGTACTGTGTTTGTTTCTGATTCAGGATTAATTAGCAGATGATAATTCCCTTTTTCATCTCTGCTGATTGATTCTGCTTTGAATGTTATCTTAGCTGCTTCAGCAACTTTTTCTTCCTCGGGATCAACAATCCCATTCTTATTCTGATCTTCATATATATTAGCACTAAAATTTTGCTTATCATTAGATATCTGATTACCAGTTTTGTTTCTATTTGTATTAGCACTATTTATTATAAGTTTATCAACGCGCTCTGGGTCTTTATGATTATATTTTTCCAGGGTGAAATCCACTGCAGACTGAGCTGGCCCACTTTTATCCTGCTCTGTTGAAAGTACATTGGGATTATCTCGAGCAAAAACTATATTCTCTTTTTCATCATTAAATACTATCTCTTCTTCAGCCATCTGACCTGTGTTATTCTGAACTCTAATTTTTAGATGATTATTAGTAAATGGAGATGCTGCTGTTTTTCTTA
>CAZYRX010000006.1:1524-6170 GCA_964649895.1 uncultured Halanaerobium sp. | reverse complement strand
CTATATTCTTCTACCTTAGTGAGTGGATTAATTTTTTCCAGAGCACTGCTGAGCTGATTTAACTGCAGGTCAAATAAAAGAGAGAATATTACAACACTTAAAATAAAAATAATCACTACCATTTTGATGATGGCCACAGAAAAAGAATAAGCATTTTTAAAATCATATAGATTTTTCATATTAATTCTCCCTTCATTTTCCCCGTAACGTCAAATCTAAATGTTTTTTTACACAGCTGAACTATTCAAAAATTGCATCAACATAATTAGATATAGTATTAATTTACCATAGTATCATGACCTCATTATCCCTGCTATATCAAATATCTTCTAATTATATTTTATCATGTTTTTATTGATTTCCAAAATATTTTTCTTTTGCAATTTATTACATTAAACGACAAAAAAAGAGAAGATTCTCATCTCCTCAGCTGCTTGATTGTTAATTTTTGTTGATTATTGTAGGTACCTGGTACCTACAATAATCAACAAAAATTTAATTATAATCCTGCCTCTACATATTTTTTATAACCTGTGGATCCAGAATTCTGATAATATGAAAGAATATAATCCTCATCTACTAATTCACTATATCGAATTCCCAAATAAACATCATAGCTGCTCCATCTATATTCAGCAGGATCTTTAACAATCTCTGCCTCAACGGGATTTAAATGAATGTAGCGGCTTGTAGAAACATTATGGGCATCATCTTTGATTAAATTTGATCCATACCTCCCCTGAAAGAGATGGCCAACAAGATCATATTTAGAATTAAAATACTTTGCATAAGTGAGATTAACCCATCTCATTATTTTCCATATTTCGATTTCTTTAGTTTTAATCTGAAGATGAATATGATTTGGCATTAAACAGTATGCGAACAAATCATAGAAATATCTTAACTTTGACTGTTCAAGAAAATATAGATAATATCTATAATCTTTTTTATTACGAAATAAGAGAGATTTACGATTACCTCTGCAGTAAATATGATAGGCTGCACCAGGATACCAGACACGTTTTTTTCTAGGCATTTTTAATCTACCTTTCATTATTTGGATTTATTAGTAATATAATACATATTTATTATATCATATTTTTTTATATAATTCTAATATTTTCCAAATAAATTCAAAATTTTTATTCTTTATTTTAAAAAACAAAAGGTACCTGTACCTTAATCATGATTAAGGTACCAGGTACCTACAATAATCAATAATTTACAACATTTCTCGCAAAAACTTGCCTGTATATGAACCTTCTATTCCAGCTATATCTTCTGGGGTACCTTTAGCAATCAGCTGGCCCCCTTTTTCGCCACCTTCGGGACCGAGGTCGACTATATAATCTGCTGATTTTATTACATCAAGATTATGCTCGATAACAACTACTGTATTACCATCTCCACGCAGTCTGTGTAATACTTCCAGCAGTTTTTTGACATCATCAAAATGAAGTCCTGTTGTCGGTTCATCCAGCAGATAAAGTGTCTGCCCTGTACTTCTTTTACCAAGCTCTTTGGAAATCTTAACCCGCTGAGCTTCTCCACCGGATAAAGTTGTAGCCGGCTGTCCGAGTCTAATATAGCCTAAGCCGACATCATAAAGGGTCTGCAGTCTGCGTTTGATAGGCTCAATGTTTTCAAAGAACTCTAAAGCTTCTTCTACATTCATATCGAGTACATCTGCTATTGTTTTCCCCTTATATTTTATCTCAAGTGTTTCGCGATTATATCTCTTACCTCCACAAACATCACAGGGTACATAAACATCGGGTAAAAAATGCATCTCAATCTGCTCTATCCCCTGACCTTTACATGCTTCACAGCGGCCTCCCTTAACATTAAAGCTAAATCGGCCTACTTCATAACCACGCTGTTTTGCTTCTGGTGTACTTGCAAATACTTTGCGGATATAGTCAAAGACTTTTGTATAGGTTACAGGATTTGACCTGGGTGTTCTACCGATGGGTGACTGGTCAATATCTATCACCTTATCTATTTTTTCGATTCCTTCAATACCATCATGATCGCCTGGATGAAGGGTTGAATCATAAATTTCTTTCATCAGTTCTCTTTTCAATATATTATTAACGAGGGTACTTTTCCCTGAACCGGAAACCCCTGTGATACAGGTAAATGTACCGAGTGGAATATCGACATCTATATTTTTTAAATTATGCTGACGGGCACCTTTTACGGTCAGCCAGTTTCCATTTGTCTGATAACGCTCCTTGGGTACATCTATCTTTTCTTTTCCAGAAAGATATTTACCTGTCAGTGATTTTTCTTCAGCTAATATATCTTCAAGTGAGCCTTCTGCAACTATTTCTCCACCGTGCTTTCCGGCCCCCGGACCAATATCTATAATATAATCAGCAGCTTTAATCGTTTCTTCATCATGTTCAACAACGATTACGGTATTCCCGAGATCACGGATATGCTCCAAAGTGTTGATCAGCCGATTATTGTCACGCTGGTGGAGTCCAATACTTGGCTCATCAAGAATATATAAAACTCCGACAAGTCCTGAACCAATCTGAGTTGCCAGCCTGATCCGCTGAGCTTCACCACCAGAAAGAGTTCCAGCTGAGCGGTCAAGTGTCAGGTATTCTAAACCAACATCTATTAAAAAGCTGAGCCTTGCCTTTACTTCTTTAAGAATTTCCTTACCAATATAGGCTCTCCGCTCATTTAGTTCCACATCTTCCAGAAAATCGTAGGCATCTTTGATAGAAAATGAAGTAAATTCTGCGATCGAAAGTCCACCGATGGTAACTGCAAGCACTTCCGGCTTCAACCTCTGGCCGCCGCACACCTTACAGGGGATTTCATCCATATATCTTTCCATTCGCTTGTGGGTGCCGGGACTATCAGATTCATTCAACCTCTTTTTAAGATAACCGACTACACCTTTGAACTTTGTAGTGTGGTCTCGTGTTTTTCCAAAGCGATTTGTATAGGGAAATGTAACCTTCTCATCTGTCCCATAAAGGATGATGTCAATTATCTCATCATCCATATTTTTAAGCTTTGTCTGTCTGCTGAATCCATATTTTTCTGCAGCTGCCTTTAGAACCGCCGGATGATAGCTGCTGCGTGAATTTTTCCAGGGGATGATCCCACCATCTGCAATGGATTTGTCCATATCCAATATTAAATCAGGATCAAATTCCTTTTTCACACCAAGCCCACCACAGTTATCACAAGCTCCATAAGGACTGTTGAAAGAAAACATTCGAGGCGACATTTCTTCTAAGCTGATATTATGCTCCGGACAGGCAAATTTCTCACTATAGGTGATTGTTTCTCCATCGATCTGATCAATCATTACAAGTCCATCTGCATAGTCCAGTGCAGTTTCTACTGAATCAGCAAGTCTTTCTCTTATTCCATCTTTGATCACGAGCCGATCAACAATAATTTCTATATCATGTTTAAAATTCTTATCAAGTTTTTCTGCATTTTCGAGCAGCATTGTTTCTCCATCGATTCTTGCCCTGACAAATCCATCTCTAACTGCCTGGAGAAAAATACGTTCGTGTTCACCCTTGCGTCCTCTCACAATTGGTGCCAGCACCTGTACTTTAGTCCTCTCAGGCAGTTCAAGCACCTGATCCACAATTTCGTCAACAGTCTGGGAACTGATCTCCTCACCACAAACCGGACAGTGTGGGATCCCGACCCGAGCATAGAGCAGCCTCAGATAATCGTAGATCTCTGTAACTGTTCCCACTGTTGAGCGGGGATTCTTGTTTGTTGTTTTTTGATCAATAGAAATTGCAGGAGAAAGTCCTTCTATATATTCAACCTTTGGTTTTTCCATCTGACCTAAAAACTGTCTGGCATAAGCAGATAATGATTCTACATAGCGCCTCTGGCCCTCAGCATAAATCGTGTCGAAGGCAAGAGAAGATTTACCTGATCCACTTAAACCGGTTATTACAATTAGTTTATCACGCGGAATATCTATATCTATTTTTTTTAGGTTGTGCTCTTCAGCACCTTTTACTATTATACGGTCTTTTGCCATTATATAAATTACACCTCTTTATTTGTCGAAAATTCTTGGTACCTGGTACATATCGTTATCTGTCGAAAATTATTGGTACCTGGTACTTAAAGTTTTACAGTTTCGCTTCTAATTCTTCGATTTCATCTCTGATCTGAGCTGCAATCTCGAATTCTAAATTGTCAGCCGCATCTTCCATCTCTTCTTCTAAATCAATAATCAAATGCTGAATTTCTTTGCGTGTCATATTATCATAATCCTGTCCAGCATCTTCACCATTCTCATCTTTTTCGCGTTTGTCATAATAGCGGCTCTTATCTTCTGAAACCACCATTTCTACAGGCCGCAGCACATCACGTACAGGTTTGATAATCGTCTCTGGAGTAATATTATTATCTTTATTGTATTGAATCTGAATTTCTCTTCTTCTGTTCGTCTCATCTATAGCTTTTCGCATAGATTTTGTAATATTATCTGCATACATAATTACCTTACCACCAACATTACGGGCAGCACGGCCGATTGTCTGGACAAGCGCTCGCTCTGAACGCAGAAATCCTTCTTTATCTGCATCCAGAATTGCAACACGAGAAACCTCAGGTAAATCAAGTCCCTCTCTGAGCAGGTTAATACC
>CAZYRX010000006.1:0-1424 GCA_964649895.1 uncultured Halanaerobium sp. | reverse complement strand
CCAGGTGTTGCAGAAACATATACTGCCTGGGGAACAACCTGCTGAAATTCTTCAAAATTAAGCGGCCTGTTGTCCAGTGCAGATGGCAGCCTGAATCCATATTCGACCAGTTTTTCTTTGCGGGAGCGGTCTCCAGCAAACATACCACCGATCTGGGGTACTGTCATGTGTGACTCATCAATGATTACCATAAAGTCATCCGGAAAATAATCGAGTAGAGCATTTGGTCTTGAGCCGGGCGGGCGATTTGCAAGGTGGCGCGCATAATTCTCTATTCCAGAACAAAAACCCATCTGTTCAAGCATTTCCAGATCATAAAGTGTTCTCTGCTCAAGCCTCTGTGCTTCAACCAATCTGTTTTCTGAGCGAAGGTCTTCCAGCCTCTCGACCAATTCTGTTCTAATCGTCTTAAGTGCTCTTTCAATTTTATCTTCAGGAGTAACAAAGTGGCTGGCAGGAAAGATTGTTATATCATCCATTTCCTCAATTATCTCACCTGTTACTGTATTAATCCTTGTAATCCTGTCTATTTCATCTCCAAACAATTCTATCCTGACTGCTATATCACGGTAGGCGGGGAAGATATCGATCACATCTCCCTTGACTCTAAAGTGTCCTCTTGAAGTATCCATATCATTGCGGCTGTACTGCATAAAGGTTAAGCCTCTAGTAATCTCCTTGCGCTCCATGATTTTGCCTCGCTCTAAATGAACTGAAAGGTTCATATAATCTTCTGGAGAACCCAGACCGTAAATACAGGAAACACTAGCCACAATTAGCACATCTCTTCTTTCAAATAAGGAAGTAGTAGCAGATAGTCTCAGCTTTTCTACTTCTTCATTTACAGAAGCATCTTTTTCTATATAGGTATCAGTCTGCGGCACATAGGCTTCCGGCTGATAATAATCATAATAACTGACAAAATACTCAACTGCATTTTCAGGAAAAAACTCTTTAAATTCACTTGTCAACTGAGCTGCAAGTGTCTTATTATGTGCGATCACCAGGGTCGGTTTCTGAACTTCTTCGATCAGCTTTGCCATGGTAAAAGTTTTACCGGTTCCTGTTGCACCAAGCAGTGTCTGGTGTTTATATCCTTTATCAATTCCTTCAGCCAATTTTTCTATGGCCTCCGGCTGATCTCCTTTTGCTTCAAAAGGGGCCTTTAATTTAAACTTTCCTTCTTTCACAAATTATCCCCTCCTCTTAATCTCAAATCCTTGTGTTTTATTTTGAAAATATCTTAAACAAATTTAAAGCTTGAATATTAATTATACATTAAATACTTTTAAGTTTCCGTTATCTTTGAACAAATTCAAGTGAATAATTCTTAATTATTTCTAATAAGCAGCTATCTCTATATTCTAAAATATAATTCTAAAAGTGAATATATGTTTAGCTGCTTAATCATTATACCAGTAATA
>CAZYRX010000005.1:59171-70606 GCA_964649895.1 uncultured Halanaerobium sp. | reverse complement strand
TGCAATGGGACCTAATTTTGCAGGAGTAATCGGTTCTGCAATAGCAGCTGGTACTTTGTTAGCAGTTTTATAGAAAAATAAATAATTTAAGCCTGTAGTTACCAAAATGCCGGCTTAAATTTTAATTAAAAAATTTTGAAAATTATGAATTCAAATACCATAAATTACATCAGAAGTTCAATTATAGCTTTTCTAAATTTTATTTTTTATTAAGTAGAGAGTATTGAGCAGCTGGCTTCATCTCCGTCCTAAAGGACAGAAATATATTAAGATAAATCTATTAAAAGGAGTGAAATTATGGCCAGAGGTGATAAAGTTCAAATTGAAAATCCTGACTGGTGTAAACAATGTGGTATCTGTGTTTCGGTTTGCCCCACCGATGTTTTAAAATTAGGTGATAATGGGATAGAAATTATTAATTTGAACAGCTGTATAGGCTGTGAACAGTGTGCTTTAATCTGTCCTGATTTTGTTTTAAAGGTGGTGGCAAATGATGACTAAAACAAAGAGTTACAAGCCCCAAAAACGAGGTGTTCTTGTTCAGGGTGATCAGGCTGTTGTAGAAGGAGCACTAGCAGCTGGAGTTGAATTTTTTGCAGGATATCCAATTACTCCTGCATCTGAAATTGCAGAAGGTTTTGCAAGGGAACTTCCTAAAGTTGGAGGCAAATTTCTTCAGATGGAAGATGAAATAGCTGGTATGGCAGCTATAGTTGGCGCTTCATTGGCAGGCAAAAAAGCGATTACTGCAACCAGTGGGCCAGGTTTTTCCTTAAAACAGGAAAATTTAGGTTTTGCAATTATGATTGAGGCCCCACTAGTAGTAGTAAATGTTCAGCGAGTTGGTCCATCTACAGGTTTACCTACATCACCATCACAAGGTGATGTAATGCAGTCTCGTTGGGGCAGAAATGGAGATCAGCCAATAATAGTTCTTGCTCCAGCTTCAGTTCAGGAATGTTTTGATCTAAGTATAACTGCTGTTAATTTTAGTGAAAAGTACAGACAGCCAGTTATATTACTCTTAGATGAGGTAATAGGTCATTTAAGAGAAAAGATAATAATTAAAGCAGCAGGAGATCTAGATATATGGGAGAGAAAAAGACCTGCTTTAAATGAAAGAGGAGATAACTTCAATCCTTATCAAGAAACTGCTGATCTTGTTCCACCTATGCCTGATTATGGTAGTGGCTTTAGATATCATGCAAGTGGACTATTTCATGATCAGACAGGATTTCCTTCAGGAAAAAGTAAAACTGCAAAAAATTTAATGGATAGACTTACAAAAAAAATTACTTATAACTTATCAGAATTACTGCTGTTTGAAAAAGATGTCCGAAAACAAGATAAAGCAGTTGTATTAAGTTTTGGCTCAGCAGTAAGAACAGCTATTAGTGCTGTTCATACAGCCAGGAAAGCTGGATTAAAAGTAGGTTATTTTAAACTGAAAACTATCTGGCCTTTTCCAGAAAAGGAAGTTGCTCAACTTGCAGAAGAAGTAGAAACGATTATTGTACCTGAACTAAATCAGGGGCAGTTGATAGGTGAGGTTAAAAAGGCTGCCGGGTGTAAAGCTGAAGTGGTAGGTATTAATGATTATTCTGGAATTCTTTTAAAGCCAGAAGAAATCCGGTCAGTTTTAGAGGAGGTATTATAATGGATATTTATAAATATTTACGCAAAGATAAACTTCCTCATATATGGTGTCCTGGATGTGGTCATGGTACGATTTTAAATTCATTTGTGAGAGCTTTCGATAAAAGTGGACTTGATCAAGATAAAACAGTTGTTATATCTGGTATAGGTTGTTCTGGTAGAGCAACTGGATATTTAAATTTTGATAGTCTTCATACTACCCATGGCAGAGCAATAGCATTTGCTACAGGTGTTAAGATGGCCAATCCTGCCCTGAATGTAGTAGTCATGACTGGTGATGGAGATGGGGCTGCAATCGGTGGTAATCACTTGATTCACGCTGCTCGTAGAAATATAGATCTGACTGTAATATTATTTAATAATCAAATTTATGGAATGACAGGAGGACAGTTTTCTCCGATGACTCCTGAGGGAGCAAATGCTACAACTGCTCCCTATGGAAATATTGATAGAAACTTTGACCTCTGTCAATTAACAGAAGCTGCTGGTGCTACTTTTACTGCACGAGGAGCAACATTCAATCCCAGAAAGTTATCTGATATCATTAAAAAGGCTCTACTTCATAAAGGTTTTTCTTTTGTAGAAAGTTTTACTCAGTGTCCTGTTAGATATGGGAAATTAAATCAGATAGCTGATCCTGTTGAAATGCTTAAACTGCAGAAGGAAAAAACTGCTGATTTTAAAGACTGGATTAAACTTTCAAATGATGAAAAAAAGAAAAAATTCCCATTAGGTATATTGCATGAAGAAAATAACCCCGAAAATGAATATACATTTAGATATCAAAAAATAATTGAAAAAACTCTTGAGAAGGGGGTTTTATAAATGGTCAGATATGAAATCAGATTAAGTGGAGCTGGTGGTCAGGGATTAGTTTTGGCAGGAATAATAATAGCTGATGCAGCAGTCATGGTTGAAGAATTTAATGTAAGTCAAACTCAATCTTATGGGCCTGAATCCAGAGGCGGGTCTAGTAGGTCTGAAATAGTATATGGGGAAGATCAGATAGATTTCCCAAAAGTTATGAAACCAGATTTATTAGTATGTTTAACTCAAACAGCATTTGATGAATATGGTGCTGATTTAAAAAAATATGGAGTTATGATTGTAGACAGCAGTATTGATATATCTGAAATTGATGAATCTTTGAAAGAAAATGTCTATCAACTTTCTATTATTAAAACTGCTGAAAAAAATATGAATAACAAGATATATGCCAATATGATTGTTTTGGGTATAATATCTAATATTTTGGCCAAGCAAATACCAGCAGAATTTATCGAAAAATCAATCATTGATCATGTACCTCCTGAAACCATTGATAATAATTTAGAAGCATTTGAAATTGGGAGGGAAATAAAACTAAAAAAGAGGAGCTATGCTCATGGGAAAATATAATGAGGATTCTTATTATACAGAACTGGCTCTTGCACTTAAAAGCTGGAGAGAAAACGAATTTAGACCTATCTTAGAAAAATTTGGCAGCCGGAAAGAAAAATTCGTTGGTGATGCTGAAAGCGAAACAAAAGAAATATATACCCCTTTGGACAATGAAAATATAGATTATCTGGATAAAATATCATTTCCTGGAGAATACCCTTATACACGCGGAGTATACTCTACTATGTATAGAAGCCGTCTCTGGACAATGAGGCAGTATTCTGGATATGGAACAGCTGCCGAAACTAATAATAGATTTAAATATTTACTTGAACAGGGACAGACTGGTTTGAGTGTTGCTTTTGATCTTCCAACTCAGATAGGATATGATTCTGACCATTCTCTGTCTGAGGGAGAAGTAGGTCGAGTTGGGGTTGCTGTTGACACAGTTGAGGATATGAAAAAACTTTTTGAAAATATACCTTTAGATAAGGTCAGTACCTCGATGACTATAAATGCACCAGCTGCAGTTATACTTGCTATGTATATTGTAACTGCAGAAGAAAAGGGAATAGATAAAAAATCTTTATCAGGTACAATCCAAAATGATATATTAAAAGAATATGCAGCAAGAGGTACCTATATTTATCCACCTAAGGCTTCTCTGCGTTTAATTACTGATATTTTCGAATATTGCTCAGCAAATATGCCTTCTTTTAATACTATAAGTATTAGCGGTTATCATATTAGAGAAGCTGGAGCAACTGCAGTTCAGGAACTTGCTTTTACTTTAGCGAATGCGGTAGAATATGTTGAATCAGCCTTAAAAATTGGATTAAAAGTTGATGATTTTGCACCAAGGCTTTCTTTTTTCTTTGCAGCTCAAATGAATTTGCTAGAAGAAACCGCTAAATTTAGAGCTGCTAGAAGACTCTGGGCAGAGATTATGGAAGAAAGATTTGATGCTAAAAATAAAAAATCCAAGCTCCTACGTTTTCATACCCAGACTGCTGGAACAGCTTTAACTGCAGAACAACCGCTAAATAATATAATTAGAGTTACAATCCAGGCACTTTCAGCTGTACTAGGAGGCACACAATCTCTTCATACTAATTCTTATGATGAAGCTTTAAGCCTTCCTTCTGAAGAAGCTGTGGAAATAGCTTTAAGAACCCAACAGATTATCGCTGAAGAAAGTGGAGCAGCAGATTTGATTGATCCACTTGGTGGTTCATATTATATTGAAGAACTTACTGATAATTTCGTAAGCAAATCAAAAAAATATTTAGAGAGAATAGATAAAATTGGGGGAATGGCAGAGGCAGTAGAATCAGGTTTTGTTCAGAGAGAAATACAGGAAAGTGCCTATAGAAAACAAAAAGATATTGATGAGAAAAGACAAACTGTTGTTGGGGTTAACAAGTATAAGTCAAGTAAAAAGACTAATATTGATCTTTTGAAAGTTGATCCAGAATTAGAATCTGAACAGATAAAAAATCTTAAAAAAATAAAAGAATCAAGAGATTTAGAAAAAGTTAAAGAGGCATTATCTGAAGTGAAAAAAGCTGCTCAGGATAATAAGAATTTAATGCCTGTAATAATAGAAGCAGTAAAAGTACGGGCTTCATTAAATGAAATCAGTGATCAGTTGAGAGATGTATTTGGAGTTTATAAGTCAAAAGGAATTTGAACAAAAACATATAAAAAGATAATCACAAAGTTTAAATTTTTAAACCCTGTCATTGAGGCAGGGTTTTTTTGATTTATAAAGAAATATAATCATATACACTCATATACGCTGAAGAATTAATAATTAATCTGACAGGAGAGATATAAAATGCTGAATGATAAATTTTTTAGATATGCTTTTAGATTGATAATGATTTTAGTTATTATTTTTTTAGCAGGTCAGATTCCATATATAATGACACCTCTAACATCGGTTTTGAGTTTCATTTTGCTGCCCGTTTTATTAAGTGCTTTTTTCTATTATTTAATTAGACCTCTAGTAAGATTTTTACAGCCAATGCTTAAAAGCAAAACAATATCTGTAGTCATTTCTCTTTTGATAGTGATAGTTGTTTTATTTTTTGTTTTTTATTTTGGTGGGAGTATAATTTATGAGCAGGGTAAAGAATTAAGCAGTAATTATAGAATGGTTTATGATTCTATACTGGATATATTTGATAATATCAAAGAATATGTTGATGTGGAGCTGGACAGCACTTTTTTAACTGAATTTAATATCAGAGATAGATTATATCAATATACAGATGAGATAATTAATAAAATATCCTCATATAATTATATGGGTATATTTAGTTCTTTGACCAACTTTGGTCTTGTTATCATCTTGATACCAATTGTATTATTATATTTTCTTAAAGATGATGAAAAATTAGTTAGAAACACTCTTAATGCGATTCCTAAACATAGAAGAAAAGAAATAGAAAACCTTGGCTATGAGATTGATCAACTATTATCTGCATTTATTGGTTCTCAACTTTTAGTAGCTATGTTTTTGGGACTTGTAATGTTTATTGGCTTTTTAATTATTGGTCTACCTAATGCGCTGGCTCTTGCTTTAATAGCAATGATCATGTCTTTAGTTCCAATTATAGGGCCATTTTTTGGGAGCTTACCTGCAGTATTTGTAGCAGTTACAAATAGCTGGTTTTTGTTCTTGGGTGTGCTTATTATTATAGTGATTGCTCAGTATTTAGAAGGTAATTTAATTAGACCTTTAGTTCAAGGTAAACGGCTGGAGATCCATCCACTAATTGTATTATTTGTTGTATTATCAGGGGTTTATTTATTTGGCTTTATTGGTGCACTGACAGCTGTACCAGTTTATGTTGTAGCAAGACTTATATATAAAAGAAAGGTTCTTGAAGAAAAGAATGAGTAATTATTTTAAAAAATCTATTTAAGATATTATCAATTGATTTCAGAATAGAATTCTAGTAAAATACTTTACTAAAAGTCGGGTTTTTCCGGCTTTTTTCTATGCTGAAGAACTTTTTCTATTTATGGCTTGACTAAAGTTGAGTAATGTAGTAGGATATAAATAGAATAATGTTGAGTAAATTACTTTAAATAAGGAGATGTCATAGATATGGATAATAAATTGCTTAAAATATGTAACTTAAAAAGTAGAGTTGAAGAAGAAGAAATACTAAAAGGTATTAACCTTGAAGTAGAAAAAGGAGAAATACATGTAATTATGGGACCAAATGGTTCTGGAAAATCAACTCTTGCTAATGTTCTCATGGGACATCCTGATTATGAGATAACAGCAGGTGAGGTTGATTTTGAAGGACAAAATATTAACGGTCTTGCAGTTGATAAAAGAGCTAAAAAAGGTATTTTCCTTTCATTTCAATATCCTCAGGAAATTCCGGGAGTTACTGTAGAAAATTTTCTGAGGACTGCTAAAACTTCTGTAACAGGAGAAAATCAAAGTATTTTTGATTTTAAATTTTTACTTGAAGAAAAAATGAAGTTATTAGATATTGATGAATCTTATGCAGATAGATATTTAAATAAAGGTTTTTCTGGTGGAGAAAAGAAGAAAAATGAAATTCTGCAGATGGCTGTTTTAGAGCCTAAACTTGCAATACTTGATGAAACAGATTCTGGACTTGATGTGGATGCAACCAAAACTGTTGCTGAAGGAATTAAAAAACTTTCTTCTGATGATAATTCAATGATAATAATTACTCATCACAATCAAATTTTGGATTATTTAGATCCAGATTATGTTCATGTACTGGTAGAAGGTAAAATTGTAAAATCTGGAGGTATGGAGCTGGCCAGAGAAATAGAGAAAAATGGTTATGCTGAATACAGAGATAAAGCAGAGGAGTTAAATTCTAAGACAAACTGCTAGGCAGTTTGATTTTAATAGATTTATTTTTGATAGGAGGTTTTTCAAATGGGAGATAAGACAGAAGTCAAAGATATTGACCGCAGTCTTTTTGATCAAAAAAATGAAAACAAATATAAATACAAATCGCAAAAAGGACTAACTAAAGAAGTTATTAGAGAGATTTCTAGAGAAAAAGATGAACCTAAGTGGATGAGAGAATTCAGACTAAAATCTCTTGAAATATATAAAAATAAAAAAGTTCCAGATTGGGGAGCAGATCTTTCGGACTTAGATATAGAAAATATTATAACTTATATTAGACCGGATGCTGAACTACAGAATGACTGGGATGAAGTACCTGAGGATATTAAAAAAACATTTGATTCACTTGGTATACCTGAAGCAGAAAAAAAATCATTGGCAGGTGTTGGTGCTCAGTATGATTCCGAGGTGGTTTATCATAATCTAAAAAAAGAGCTTGTTGAGCAGGGTGTTATCTATATGGACATGGAAAATGCTGTTAAAGAATACGAAGATATTGTTAAAGAGCATTTTATGAAATTGATAACACCAAATGATCATAAGTTTGCAGCTCTTCATGGTGCAGTCTGGTCAGGAGGATCATTTGTATATGTACCAGCTGGAATTGATGTTGATATACCATTACAATCATATTTTAGATTAAATGCACCTGGAGCAGGTCAGTTCGAACACACCCTGATTATTTTAGAAGAAGGTGCAGATGCTCATTTTATTGAAGGATGTTCTGCCCCTAAATATTCTGTTAATAATCTGCATGCTGGTGCAGTTGAACTTTTTGTAGGGAAAAGTGCTAAACTTAGATATTCTACAATAGAAAATTGGTCGAGAAATATGTATAATCTCAATACTAAAAGAGCAAAAGTTGAAGAAGATGGTGTTATTGAATGGGTATCTGGCTCATTTGGCTCCAGGGTTTCTATGCTTTATCCAATGAGTATATTAAATGGTGAAAGAGCTAGGGCTGAATTTACAGGTATTACATTTGCTGCTGAAGGCCAGTATTTAGATACTGGTGCTCAGGTAATTCATGCAGCTCCACACACAACTTCTACTGTAAATGCACGTTCAATAGCCAAAGATGGCGGCCATGCCTATTACAGAGGTCTTCTCAAAGCTACTAAAAATGCACATCATTCTAAAGCATCTGTATCATGTGAGTCTTTAATGCTTGACAATGATTCAGTTTCTGATACTTTACCAATAATGAAACTACAGACTGATGATATAGATATAGGTCATGAAGCTAAAGTTGGTCGTATAAGCGAAGAAGCTATATTTTATTTGATGAGCAGAGGAATTAGTGAAGAAGAAGCAAAAGCTATGATTGTTCGTGGTTTTGTGGAGCCAATTGCTAATGAACTACCTCTAGAATATGCGGTAGAGTTAAATAACCTGATCAATTTAGAACTAGAAGGAACTATAGGATAGGTGATAGATATGTATAATAAAAAATTAGTTGATAATTTAACTACTGGACAATCAGAATTATTGAGCAAAAAAAGAAGAGATTCTTTTGATATATATTCTGAAATAGAAGAAACAGATTTTGAAAGAATTAAAATACTAGATTATAATATGCCTGAGTACAGACCTTATAATAAAGAATATTTAAAAGATAAAAAAGGTCAAGAAGAAATTATTATTAAGAAAATGACAGATAACCTAAAAGATGAAAAAGAGATTATAGATTATTTAGATAGATTTGCGGAAAATATAGTTGATAAAGGGAATACAGGTCTTGGAGAAAAATATACTTCTATGGCAGAATCTTTTTATAATACAGGACTTTTTATAAAAGCTACAGCAGGAAGTAAAGTCAATATACCTGTGGAAATTTATTATGAGTTAGAAAAAGAAAACCCGTTTTTAATAGATAATAATCTTATTGTTGCAGAAGAAAACTCTAGTTTAACTGTTGTAATAGATTATAGAATGAAAGATCAAAATTTAGAAGCTTTTCACAATGGTTTAACAAAAGTTATTGTGGAAAATAATGCTGTGTTGAATATTGTAAAAGTTCAGAGATTCAATAATAAAAGTGATAATTTTGACAGTAATTTTTCTTTAGTATCAAATCAAGGAGAATTAAACTGGATACCGATTGAATTAGGAGCTAGAAACTCTGTAACAAATAATGAAAATACTCTGGTTTCAGATGGAAGCCGTGCAAGCATAAATAATGTATATTTTGCAGATGAAGATAGAAAATTGGATATTGCCTTTAAAATTAATCATCAGGGACGTCACAGCACAAGTGAAATAGAAAGTAAGGGAGTTCTAAAAGATAGAGCTAAAAAAGTTTTTAGAGGAGATCTCTATTTTCAAAAAGGTGCTAGTCATGCGAATGGATCAGAACGTGAAGAAGTGCTTCTACTTGATAAAACTGTAGATTCTGACTCAATTCCCGCTCTATTTTGTGAAGAAGACAATGTAGAAGGAGAACATGCAGTAAGTGCAGGTCAGATAGATCAGCAGAGATTATATTATCTAATGAGTAGAGGTATGACAGAGGCAGAAGCAAAAAGAATGATGATTGAAGCAGCCTTTAATCCTATCTTTGATAAAATACCTCTGAGTGATCTTAAAGGAAGTGTTATAAATGAAATCAAAACTAGAATTAGAGAATAAATATAAAAAAGACTTCCCTATTTTAAAAGAAAAATTTAATGGGAAAGAACTTGTTTATCTGGATAATGCTGCAACTACGCAAAAGCCAGAAGCTGTGCTGGATGCTGTATATAATTACAATAAAACAATGAATGCAAATCCACATAGAGGTGCACATTCATTGAGCGTAAGGGCAACTGAGGCTTATAAAAAGGCAAGGGATAATGTACGGGATTTTATCAATGCAGAATATAGTGAAGAAATTATCTTTACCAGAAATACAACTGAATCTTTAAATTTAATAGCTTACAGCTTAGGAGAAACTTTAGATGAAGGTGATGAGATAGTAGTATCAGTTATAGAACATCACAGTAATATTGTGCCTTGGCAGCAGCTTGCAAAAAGAAAAAATATAAAATTAAAGTTTCTTTATCCAGATGAAAATTATAAAATACCAATGACAGAACTTGAAGAAAAAATAACAGATAAAACAAAAATTTTAAGCATTTCTCAGATGTCAAATGTGACGGGCGTAATTAATCCAATTAAAGAAATGGCTGAATATGCTCATAAGATGGGAGCACTTGTGGTTGTTGATGGTGCTCAGGGAGCTCCACACATAAAAACTGATGTTAGAGATATCAATGCAGATTTTTATGCTTTTTCTGGTCATAAGATGCTGGCTCCGATGGGTATCGGAGTGCTGTATGGTAAAAAAGTATTATTAGAAGAAATACCACCATTTCTTACTGGTGGAGGCATGATAGAATATGTAGATGAACAGAGTGCAACTTATGCTCCACTCCCTGAAAAATTTGAGGCAGGCACTCCAAATGCTGAAGGTGCGGTTGGTTTAAGTGCTGCTATAGATTATCTGAATAATATAGGACTTGAATATATTGAGGAAAAAGAAAATGAGTTGACTGCTTATGCTCTTAAAAAAATGAATGAACTTGATTTTTTTGAGATAGCAGGTCCAACTGATTTGATCGACCGAGGTGGAATTATTTCTTTTAATGTCAAGGGAGTACATCCACACGATCTGGCGAGTATTGTAGATACAGAGGGTATTGCCCTTAGATCGGGTTATCACTGTGCACAGCCTCTGATGAAGTATTTTGATATAAGTGCTACCGGTAGAATAAGTTTCTATTTTTATAATACGAAAGAAGATATAGATAAGTTTATTGATGCAGTTCATAAAGCAAGGGAGGTTTTTGGCTATGGATCTTAACTCAGTTTATACAGAATTAATTATGGAGCACAATAAAAATAGCCGTAACAAAAAAGAATTGAATAATCCTGATATAAGTGAACATGGTCATAACCCAAGCTGTGGAGATGACATAACATTAGAACTTAAATTAGATGATAATTATATAGAAGATGCTGCGTTTACAGGAAGTGGATGTGCAATTTCTCAAGCTTCGACTTCAATTATGATTGACTTAATTAAAGGCAAAACTATTGAGGAAGCACTTGATCTTGTTGAAACATTTATAGCAATGATAAAAAAAGAAATCGATGACCAGCAGGAACTACGGAAATTAAAAGATGCCATGGCTTTAAAAAATATATCTAATATGCCTGCAAGAGTTAAATGTGCGGTTCTTTCTTGGCACACACTAAAAGAAGCTCTAGGTGAGAGAAGTTAATAACTTTTCATTATAGCTTTAAAATTAATTTAGAAAAACAGATATTATTAATTTGTCTTAATAAAAATTCTTGAAAAAATATGATTAATTTTTAATAGTTTGTCTGTTAAAACTTCACCTTTGGGTGAAGTTTTTCTTTACATAATAGTTTAAAAACTATATAATCATTGATAATAAATCTCAATAAGAATAAAAAATAAGACGCAAAATCGAAAATGCGATAGATG
>CAZYRX010000005.1:0-59071 GCA_964649895.1 uncultured Halanaerobium sp. | reverse complement strand
CCGGCCTCGATGGCCAAATAAGGCATTAACAATTCGTAATATCAAAGAAAATGCGATAGATGCCGGCCTCGATGGCCAAATAAGGCATTAACAATTCGTAATATCAAAGAAAATGCGTTATAAAATGAGGTGGGAAAAATGGAAAAAAGAAATAAAGGAATAATTTTTATACTTATGTCATCACTATTTTTTGCATTGATGGCTGCAGTAGTTAAATACTTAGGAGATATACCAACTGTTGAAAAGATATTTTTCCGCAATTTAATTGCTGCAGCAGCAGCGTTTGTGATAATAAGAAGAAGTGGAAAGAGTATTGCTGGAAACAATATAAGATTATTAGTACTTAGGAGCAGTTTTGGGCTCTTAGGAATAGCAGCATACTTTTATGCTTTAAGTCAGATAAGACTCTCTGATGCTGTTATATTAAACAAGATGTCTCCGTTTTTTGTTGTTATTTTTGCATCTGTATTTTTGAAAGAAAAAATTACCAAAATGCAGATTGCTGCTCTTATAATAGCAGCAGTAGGAGCTATTTTTGTCATAAGACCAGGGTTTGATTCGAATATTTTTCCTGCATTAGTAGCGCTTCTATCCAGTCTATTTGCGGGTATTGCCTATACTATTGTTAGGGAGCTTAGAAAAACTGATTCGGCAGCAGCAGTAGTATTTTATTTCAGCCTTTTTTCAACAATTGCTGTGTTACCATTTATGTTAACAGATAGATTTGTGGTTCCAAATGTAAATGAAATAATAGCTTTAACTGCACTTGGTCTTTTTGCAGCAATAGCTCAACTTTTTATGACAAATGCTTATCGACATGCTGAAGCTGGAGAACTTTCTATTTATACTTATGCTAATATTGTATTTTCTTCACTGCTTGGCTTTTTCTTTTTTCAGGAGATACCTGATATAATTACAATTATAGGAGGGGTTTTTATAATAACTGCGGGTTATTTAAATTATAAATCTAAAAAAGAAAAAACTCTTAGTAAAGATGTAAAAGGTCAAGTTAGCAAGAAAAAAAAGACAAATCTAAATTCAACGGCAGATACAAAAAGTGTTGTTAAATAACAGAAATTAAAAAATGGGGGTATAAAATTGGACAAAATAACTACAATTTTTTTAGACATTGATGGGACACTAACTGATGGAAAGGTATATTTAGATAATGATAAAAATGAATTTAAATCTTTTGATGTAAAAGATGGACTAATGGTTGTTTCTACAATTGAACTTGGATATGATATAATAATTATGACAGGGAGACAATCTCAGGTTGTTACAAGAAGAGCTGAAGAATTAGGAATAAAAGAACTTTACCAGGGAATAAGAAACAAAAAGGAAGCAGTAGAAAAGTTAATGGAGGAAAAAAGTTTTTCTTATGAAAACCTAGCTTATTTAGGGGATGACCTCAATGACTTTGCTGTTATGGATAAATGTGCCTTTGCTGGCTGTCCGGCAGATGCTGCTGCAGAGATAAAGGAAATATCAGATTTTATTTCCAATTCTAAGGGAGGTAATGGGGCAGTTAGAGAAATTTTGACTTATCTATTGAAAGAAAAAGGTGATTATGAGAAAGTCCTGGGTTTATTTAGATGAGAATTTTAGTAGATGGAGATGGATGTCCTGTTATCGATATTATTCAAGAAACTGCAGAGTTATATCAAGCTGAATTAATCGTATATACTGATCTAAATCATCAGCATAAGCTTGAATATGGAAAACTTTTGACTGTTGATCAAGGATATCAGTCTGTGGATATGGAACTATATAATAATATTAGAAAAGACGATATTATAGTTACTTCTGATTATGGTTTGGCTGCTCTTGCTTTATCAAAACAGGCTGATGTAATAAGTTTTTCAGGAAGAGAGTTTACAGATAAGAATATAGAAAGATTATTGCTGCAGAGACATATCCATTTTAAAGAGAGAAGAAAAACCGGCCGCCATACTACACATAAGAAAAGAACTGATAAAGATGATAAGCGTTTTAAGCTTAAATTAGAAAATAAATTATCTAATCACTAAAATATTTTTAAAATTAAAAACAGACAAAAGGTGGATAATTATGGAAAAAAGCAAGAAGACTGTTTATGCCTGGGCCTTATATGATTGGGGGAATTCAGCTTTTGCAACTGTTGTTTTAGCTGCTGTTCTGCCTATTTTTTATAAAGATGTTGCTGGTGTTAATTTACCTGGTAACTTAGCAACCTCTTATTGGGGTTATACTCAGACTGCAGCAATGATAATTATTGCAATTATTGCCCCTGTTTTAGGAGCAGCTGCTGATTATTCAGATTCTAAAAAATCATTTTTAAAGATCTTTGTGGTAATTGGGGTTGGCGGTACTGCACTTTTATATTTTGTTAATCAGGGTGGTTATCTTCTTGCGTCACTGTTTTTTATTATTGCTAATATTGGATTTTCTGGTGCAAATGTTTTTTATGATGGCTTTTTGACTGACATAAGTGATCATAAATCTATTGATTCAATATCAAGTCTTGGTTATGCAGCTGGTTATTTTGGAGGAGGTCTACTGCTGGCTTTAAATTTATTTATGATTACAAATCCGGATTTATTTGGTATTGAATCTGTAACAGCTGCTACTCAAATGGCATTTTTGACTGTAGCAATCTGGTGGTTTATATTCTCACTGCCCGCATTTAAGTATCTACCAGATGCGGAGCGAAGGGTAGAAAAATTAAAATTAAAAAAATATACTGAAATGGCTTTTTCTAGATTAAAAAATACTTTTATTAATATTAGAAAATATAGAGAACTATGGAAATTTCTACTTGCATTCTGGCTTTATAATGATGGTATAGGTACAATTATCAGAATGGCAGCAATTTATGGGAGAGAAGTTGGTATTGATCAATCAGATTTAATAGGTGCACTACTTTTAACCCAGTTTGTTGGTATACCATTTGCTTTATTATTTGGTAAAATAGCAGGCTGGATTACTGCAAAAAAAGGTATATATATTACACTTATTGTTTATACTGTAATCACTTTTTATGGGTATTTTTTGAATAGTGCACTTGATTTCTGGATACTTGCAGCAGCAGTTGGTATGGTTCAGGGAGGGGCACAGGCTTTAAGTCGTTCTTTATATGGGGCAATGGTTCCAGAGAAAAAATCTGCTGAATTTTTTGGTTTTTTTGGTGTTTCAAGTAAATTTGCTGCTGTGATTGGACCAACAGTTTTTGCTTATACTGCTCAAATTACAGGATCAAGTAGAAATGGAATTGCTGTTATAGCATTGTTTTTTATTGCAGGAATCTTTCTTTTAAGCAGAGTTGATGTCGAAAAAGGCAGACTTGAAGCAAAAGGAGGAAAAAATGCCTGATTTTTGGACTCACATCATAGCTGGAAATGAGATTAAAAATAGAATTAAAGATGAAAAAATAAAGAAGCTTATAGATGGAAATCAAAAACTTTTTAACTTTGCCTGTCAGGGACCTGATCCCTTTTTCTATAATGAATTTTGGCCCTGGATAAAAAATAAAGAAGGACCTTCCCAAGCAGAACTAATACATCACAGTTCTGGTGAAATTATTTTTAGAAATCTGCTGCTCTACTATAAATATAGGGATATTTTAGAAAAAGAAGAGATGCCTGTTTCTGAGAAAAAGAAAAATCTGCTTATCTATCTTTTTGGTTTTGCAGCTCATTTTGCAGTTGATTCTGTTTGTCACCCATTTGTTTTAAAAAATTGTGGTCAAGAATCAAGACATAAACTATTTGAAATGAAACT
The DNA here is from genome assembly GCA_964649895.1 of uncultured Halanaerobium sp. Lineage (GTDB taxonomy): Bacteria > Bacillota > Halanaerobiia > Halanaerobiales > Halanaerobiaceae > Halanaerobium. The sequence goes on along the minus strand of CAZYRX010000005.1, from coordinate 55,312 downwards.
AGATAAATATATTGTTGAAAAAAAGTTAAATAAAAATGTTTTGAAATTAAATCCGCTTAATTATATTAATTATCAAAATGGAATGGAAGAAATAATTGAGTTCTATACATTTCTTTATCCTAAATTGTCTGATAAAAAAATGTCAGCTGAAATAATAAAAAATTCATACAAGGATTTTAAAAATTTTCTTAAGATTTTTTATGATCCCAAAGAAATAAAATATATATTTTTTATTATTCTAAATAAATTTATGGATGTTGACCTTGCATCATACAACTTTTATTTAGCGGAAAAAAGAGATTATTGGGATGAAAACATTGAAAAACTAAATAAACAGTTTGATATTTTATATCATTTTAGTCTTAATAGAGGTATTGGTCATTTTGAAAATATAATGGCTTATTTAAGTGGAGATATTTCTTTAGAAAGAGCAGTTTCTGATTTTAATAAGACTGATTTTTTGGGAAAAAAAGTAGAATAATCATCTAGTGGTCCTCAGTTGAGGGCCTTTTCTTAGTTTAATAAATTGGAGTAATTAGAAAATAAGGTTGTATAGAGATGAAAATGTATTTATTGATTATTTAAATTGATATATGAAGGAATTAAATATCTTTTGTTGAAATTGAATTAAAGGGATAAAATTTATTATTTTATAGATGTAATAGAGGAGGATAAAATGAAAAAAGTACTTTTTGACTGTGATAACACATTAGGATTGGAAGAAAAAGAAGTTGATGATGCTCTTGCTTTTTTATTTTTTCTGGGTAGAAAAGATATTGAAATTATGGGGGTAACAAGTGTTTTCGGAAATAGTAATGTCGAAGATACTTATTCTACCACAGAAAAAATGCTTAAGGATTTTCATTTAGAAGTTCAGATTCCACATTTTAAGGGAGCAGCAGAAGCCGGAGATTATGATACGGATGCTGCAGAATTTTTGGCAGAGGCTGCTGCAGATAACAAAAATGAAATTACATTAATTGCTGTTGGATCTATGTCTAATCTTTATGGTGCCTGGAAAATTGATAATGATTTTTTTAATAATCTAAAAGAAGTTATAGTAATGGGAGGTATTACAGGGCCGCTTCAGATTGGTGATGAAATTATGCCAGAACTTAATTTTTCTTGTGATCCAGAAGCTGCTGAGAAAGTATTAAAAGCAAAAGTTCCTGTTGCAGTAATGTCAGGTAACCTGTGTTTGGCTGCCAGATTTGGAGAAAAATCTTGGCGAAGAGTTAGTCGCTCTAAAAATAAGCCTGTTAGGGCTTATATAAAAAATAATATAGAAGGATGGTATAATTATTCTTCAGAACTAATAGGTTTATCTGGATTTTATATGTGGGATGTTGTTGCAGCTGTTTACATGATTTCACCAGAGATTTTTCCATATAATAAAAGAAAAATTGTATCTACAGAAGAAGACCTTGAGCATGGTATTATTAAAACAAAAAAAGCTGACGGTATGCTAGCTGATCCAGAAATTATTAATCTGCCAACAACTATTCTAGATACCAAAAGATTCAAAGATATTGTTTTTTCAGCCTGGGACAATATAGATATTGTACCTGAGGGATTCTCTGATACTGAATAAAGAAGAACTGAAAAATAAATTTTACTGCAAGACTAAGTAACAAATTGGGTGTAGATGGTATGCTGAATTATGATGGTTCCTGGATAGAGTGGAGTTCAGAAACAGATTTACCAATTGAAAATTGTGAGTAATTTACTATCATCTTTCTAAATATATAATTCAATAATTAAATATTAAAAGAGAGGATTTTTCCTCTTTTTTTTTCGCTATTATAATAAAATATTATCCAAATATTACTTAAAGTTGCCTTTGTACTTTTAGAGAAATATGCTATAATAAAAGAGAGTTTAAATTATGGAAGGCTGGTTTTTTGATGAGATATAATATTTCTGTTATTATTCCTGCTTTAAATGAAGAAAAAAATATAGTTGAATTAATTAATCATATAAAAAGTGAAAATGTTAAAGCAGAAATAATTGTTTCTGATGGAAATAGTAATGATAATACAGTAGAAGAGGCATCTGCTGCAGGTGCGAAAATAGCATCTGGCATTACAGGAAGAGGAAGACAGCTTAACAGAGGAGCTGAAATTGCTTCTGCACCTCTTTTATTATTTCTTCACGCTGATTCAACACTTGAAAAAGGTGCTTTAGAATTACTGGTAAAAAAAATGAGTGAACAAGAAGATAAAATAGGTGGTTGTTTTAATCTCAAAATTTTATCTCCAAATAAACTGTTAAAATTTATAAGCTGGTCTTCTAATTTAAGAGCTAAATATTTAAATTTAATTTTTGGAGATCAGGGTATTTTTATTAGAAAAAAATATTTTCATAAAATCGGTGGTTTTCCTGAGATAGAATTAATGGAGGACTGGGAGTTTTCCAAAAAAATGGCCGCCTGTGGTAAGCTTTTATATTTAGATAAAAACATTTTCGCTTCAGCAAGACGCTGGGAAAATCACGGAATTTTAAAAACAATTATATTGATGCATAAAATAAAAATTTTATATAAAATGGGTGTAAATCCTAAAAAATTAAAAAAGTTATATAAAGATGTTCGCTAATTTAGAAACAGGAGGAGATTATTTTGAAGGCTGCTTTGGTACTTATGAGTAGGGCTCCAATTCCCGGAAAAACTAAAACTCGGCTTCAGTCACATCTAAAACCAGATGAGTGTGCTGAACTACACAGAGCTTTTTTGAAAGATATATCTAATAAGTTAGAAAACATAAAAAAACAGTATCAAACACTTGATTTGTTTTTAAGTTATATACCTGAAGGAAGCGAAAATCTTTTTGATGATTTAATTGGGGATAATTTTAATCTTATATTACAGAAAGGAAAAGATCTTGGAGCAAGGATGTATAACTCAATCAGTGAAGCCTATAGTGAAACTGATGAACCCGTAATTGTAACAGGTTCTGATCTACCTTCTTTACCAGCAGAGATTATTACTGAAGCTGTTGCAGCTTTAAAAGAAAAGGATTTAGTGATTGGACCAGCAGCAGATGGCGGTTATTATCTTATTGGTATGCAGACACCTCATCCATTTCTTTTTGCTTCTAATGAATGGGGTAGTGATTTAGTACTTATTAAAACTTTAAAATTAGCTGCAGAGCATAATTTGCAAATACATTTTTTGCCTGAGTGGTATGATATTGATACTTTTAATGAGCTGCTCTTATTTCGTAATGAACTGCTAAAAATTAGAAAAGACAGTTTTTATCCAGAACACAGCAGACTTTATTTGGATAAAATTTTTAATAATAGCTAAATTGCAGATATTAAATTAAAGGGGTGCTGCTATGAATTCATTATCATCTGAAGATAAAGAAAATTTAATAGTAAGATTGCGTCGAATTGAAGGACAGATTAGAGGTCTGCAGCGAATGATTGATGAGGAAAAATATTGTGTAGATATATTAACTCAGATTAATGCCAGCAGAGGTGGATTGAAAAAAGTTGCTCTCAAAATTCTTGATCGACATGTAAATGGTTGTGTAAAGAATGCTATTTATGAAGAAGAGGGTGAAGAAGAAATTATAGCTGAATTAATAGATGTAATAGATAAATTTACTGATTAGATAATTTTAAAGCCTCGCAGATGCGGGGTATTTTTTAAGAAAGGTGATGTTATTGCTGGCTTTAGAGAAAATTATTGCGTCTTTTGTAATGCCTCCAGGATTGTTTATTTTAGCAATTTTTATTTTAAGCTTATATTTGTTTTTTAAAACAAAATCTAAATTAATCAAGTTAACGGCAGTTTTAACACTAGTTCTTCTAATATTTATGTCAACTGCTTTTGGTGTTAGGCTGCTTTTGCTGCCCCTAGAAAATTATGCAGAAGATGTTTTAGTACCAGCAGAAGAAAAATATCCTATTGTAGTCCTTGGTGGTGGAATATATTATAAAGGTGAAGATAATGTTCAGTTATCAGTTCACAGCCTCCAGAGACTCATTAAAGGATATCAATTGTATAATGAACTCAATACAAAGATAGTATATACTGGTGGTATTGCTGTTGGACAAGAAAGTATAAGCGAAGCTGATGCTGCAGAGGATTTTTTATCTTCATTTGGGGTAGAGGCTGAAGATTATTTAGGTGAGGGAAAAGCTCAAAGCACATATGAAAATGGTAGGTATATAAAAAATTGGATGTATAATAATGATATCAAAAAAATATATTTGGTTACATCTGCTTATCATATTTTTCGCTCTTCTGCAGTATTTCAAGCTCAGGATATAGAATTTATTCCAGTTCATTCTGGATTTATCTATGATCATAAATTTAGTTGGCTTGATTATCTTCCCAGTAGAGGAGCTCTAGCAGTAAATATGTCTGCTTTACATGAATGGATTGGTCTTATCTGGTATTATCTAAGTGGAAGAATTTGATAATATATTTTAATATACCTAATTGTATTTTTTAAAACAGAATAATTGATAAAAATATTGTATGCTATTTTTAGATAGCATTATTTGGATTATTAAAATTTTAAAAATATCTGAATAATATATAATAATCAATATTATGTGGCTTTGTTAAGCAGCTTTTTAACTAATTATTATATGAAAATTATTTAAGGAGAAGGATAGTTAATGAATAATGATAGGAAAAAAATAGATTTACACATGCATACAACGGCTTCAGATGGAACTTCTTCACCTGAAGAGTTGGTTAAAACCTGTTCAGAATTAGGATTAGAAATAATTTCCGTTACTGATCATGATAATACAACAGCAGTTGAAACTGTCAAAAAAGCTGCAGAAGAATACAAGCTTGAAGTTGTTCCGGGTATAGAAATTTCTACTTATAGAGGTGAAGCAGAATATCATATTCTGGGTTATTTTATTGATTTAGAAAATGACTCACTGCTTGGATTAACAGAAGCGATTCTTCAATCTCGAGTTGATAGAACACATGAAATGATAGAGAAGCTGACCGATATGGGATATCCCCTTGAATTCTCTGATGTCAAAAAATTTGCATCTGGTGTTAGTTTAGGTAGACCTCATGTAGCAAGAGCACTAATGGAAAAGAGTTATGTAGACAGTATAAATCAAGCTTTTACTGATGAATTTATCGGTGGAGGAGGAAGGGCTTATGTTGAAAAGAAGAAGGTATTACCTGTTGAAGCAATTACAGTTATTTTAAAGGCAGGTGGTGTGCCTGTGATAGCTCATCCTCACCTAATTAATCATGGAAAAGCACTAGATAAAAAAGAAATAGAAAGATTAAAAGATGTTGGATTAAAAGGAGTAGAAGTTTATCAAACTAAACATGATAAAAAAACTACTGAGAAATATAAAAAAATTGCTAAAGAGCTGGATCTTCTAATAACTGGAGGCTCAGATTATCATGGTGATAATTCTCCGGGCATTTTGCCAGGGGATAAAGGAATTTCAAGAAAAGAATTTATTGAATTGCAAAACTTCGCAACATCTCTAATCTAATGATATATTGAATCTGCTTTACTTAAATTTGAATAAATACCGGTCTTTTGATAATAATTCATTGGACCGGTTTAAATAATCAATTAATCAAAAAATTTATTAATTATCAAAAAGGAGTAGTGAGTCTAGAGTATGTATAATGTTACTATGATTGCTGGAGATGGAATTGGACCTGAAATTTCGAATGCTGTTGCTAAAATAATTGATGCTGCTGGGGTAAAAATTAATTGGGATAAAGTTGAAGCTGGTGCTGGAGTTATGGAAAAATACGGAACACCGTTACCTGAGCAGGTTTTTGAGTCAATTAGAAAAAATAAAGTTGCTTTAAAAGGACCAATTACAACACCTGTAGGAAGTGGTTTTAGAAGTGTTAATGTTGCAATTAGAAAAGAACTAGAATTATATGCAAATGTAAGACCACTTAAAATTCATGCAAAAAAGTTTGCAAATAAATCTAATATTGATATGGTTGTATTTAGAGAAAATACTGAGGGTTTATATGTAGGGATTGAGCATTATGTCGGTGATGAAGCTGCAGAGAGTATAAAAATTATTACTCGTAAAGCTTCAAGAAGAATTGTTAGATCTGCATTTGAGTATGCGGTACGTGAAAACAGGAAAAAGGTTACTGCAGTACATAAAGCTAATATATTAAAATTTAGTGACGGCTTATTTTTGGAAGAGGCTCGCAAGGTAGCTGCTGAGTATGCAGAAAGTCATCCTGAAATAGAATTTGACGATAAAATTGTTGATAATATGTGTATGCAGATGGTTCAATATCCAGAACAGTATGATGTACTAGTTATGCCAAATCTTTATGGTGATATCGTATCAGATTTAGGTGCTGGTCTCATTGGTGGATTAGGACTGGCTCCTGGAATGAATTTAGGAGATGATATTGCTGTTTTCGAAGCAGTTCATGGAAGTGCACCAGATATTGCGGGACAAAATAAGGCTAATCCTGTAGCACTGCTTTTTTCTGCTGTTTTAATGCTTCGTCATCTGGGAGAAAAAGAAGCAGCTAATAAAATAGAAAAGGCAGCTTCTGATGTTTTAAATGAAGGCAAAGTATTAACTGCTGACTTAGGTGGAACTTCAAGCACAGACGAAATAACAGACGCAATTATAGCTAAACTTTAAGGAGGTATAATTAACTTAATGAGTAATAAATTGGAAAACTTGATGGATGTTTTATATGATTATAAGCAGCGAGCAGAAAAAAGAAAAGATATACATGGACTTGATCCAAGGCCTCTCTCTAAATTTGAAGTAGAAGTTCTTATTGAAGGTCTAAAAGTGGAAGGTTTAAAAGAAGAATCCTTTGTAATTTTTGAAGAAGAAAGATTAGATCAACTAATCTTACGTCTTTTATCAGAAGAAGTTAAAAGAGGGACTTTTCCCTCATCTCATGTAAAAGCAGAAGGGCTTGCAGATATAATTATTGAAGCAAAGCTAAAAGAAAAAGAAAATGATTATTTAAGTTCAGAAGCTGCTTTATATCTTTTAGCAGATATGAAAGGTGGAGCAGCAGTTTCTCAGATGATCAATCTTTTTGCAAAAGAGATATTTAGGGATCAAATTATAGAAATTTTGAAAAATACTGTATTAGTTACAAAAAAAGATTTCAATGATTTAATAGATCTTGCTGCAGAAAACCCTTATTTTAAAGAAAAGATAGATGAATTAATGCTATGTTGGGCCAAAAGAGATTTTGCTTCAGATTGGGATTTAAAAGATCAATATAGAGGAGCGGCTCTCCGAGTTGGAGATAACATAACTACCGGACATCTAAGCCCTTCAAAAAATGCAGACAGTAGAACTGATCAGCCTCTTCATGCTCAATTTGTCATGGATGGCAGAGAAGATGAAGCAGATTTATTAGAAAGACTGTCTAATTTGAAAAGCAATAATGATAGAGTTATATTTACAGCAGGTAAAGCATTGGGAGAAGGATCTTCACGTAAATCAGCTACTTACACTATGCAGCAGCTCCTTGGAGAACCTGTAAAAGGAGAGCCAGAAAAAAAAGAGGGTGGTATTGCAGCAGCGAAAAGCTTTGCTCCAATATTCAAAGAATCTTTAGTTGCTTCTGGTATTTTGCCTTTAGAAGTTGACACTACTGAGATCAATGAAGGTGACCAACTTGATATTGATTTGAATAAGAAAAAATTGATTGTTAACGATGATTTAGAGCTTGATATTAAACTGCCAATTGATTATAAAATGAAAAAAATTGCAGCAGGAGGTATGAAATATTTTGACGCAGGTAATGAACTGCAGAGAATGGCTTTAAATTATTGTGATGATAATGAAATTGATTATGGTGAGATCAAAACACCTGCTGAGGAAAATATAATAATTGAGGATACAAAACCAGCTCAAACACTTGCTCAAAAAATTGTAGCATATAATAGAATTGATGGTAAAGACACAATTTTACCCGGTGAAACTGCTCAGGTAAAAATGAGAGGAGCTTTTTCTCAGGATACAACTGGACCCATGACTATGGATGAATATCAATCTATGGCTGGTGAAGATTTTGGCGCAGACTTTGTCGTGCAGTCGTTATGTCATACCGGAGAATGTCCTTCAAGTGAAGATAGAAATACTCATAAGTTCCTAAGTGATTTTGTTACAAAGAGGGGTGGAGTTAGCTTAGAAACTGGGGAGGGTATAATCCACACTATTGGTAACAGATTTATTTTACCAACTGATGTTATAGTAGGTGGAGACTCGCATACAAGGACACCCAGAGGTGTTTCATTTCCTGCAGCATCTGATATTGTAGCAGGAGTTATGAAATATGGAAAACAGGATTTAACTATGGATGAGTCAGTTAAAGTTGTTTTTACAGGTCAGATCAATAAAGGGATTACAGCTCGTGATCTTGTTTCTGCACTTGTAGTTTATGCAGAAAAAACTGTAGGAAAAGATATATATAATGGTAGAATTATAGAGATGGAAGGCCTTGATTTTTTAAGTTCTGATGAGAGATACATCATGACTAATGCTGTTGCAGAAAGAAGTGCCTCAGCAGGGGTAGTACCAAGTGATAAGGTAACAATTGAGACAATAAAAGATAATTTAGAATATCTTAAAAATAGAGATGATGCAGAGAGTTCACCATCTGTGAAAAATACAATAGAGGCAATTGAAGAATATCTTGAAGATCCTGTTTTATTCAAAGCAGACACAGATGCAAAATATGCAGCAGTAATTGAGATTCCACTGCAAGAAATTAAGCAACCGTTGGTAGCTAAACCTCATCATCCTGATAATGTTGCTCCCCTAAGTGAAGTCCAGGGAGAAAAATTGGATGAGATTTATATTGGCAGTTGTGTTGGTGGAGATTTAAAAAGTATTCAGGAAGCTGCAGAAATAATTTCTGGACACAAAATTCCACATGATGTAAATGTAGTAGTAGGGCCTGCTTCTCGTGATATTTATCAAGAGTTAATTGTTGATGGAAGTATGATTAAATTGACTGAAGCTGGCGCGACCGTTATTATGCCGGGATGTGGTTTGTGTATGGGGAATAAAAGAAGAATAGGCTCTGGTGCAACTGCATTGACTACTACTACCCGTAATTACAAAGCAAGAATTGGGCCAGCAGATTCTAGAACTTTTTTGGGTAGTGCACAGGTGGCTGGATGTGCAGCGGTTCTCGGTAGAATTCCCTCACCAGAAGAATATGAAGAACTTTATTTTAAAGTAAAACCTTAATAATAAATATGTTAAAAAAGGCAGTTTAATTTTAACTGCCTTTTTAGCTGTATTTAATTCTAATATATGAGGAGCATTACTATGAAAATAAATAGTTTTAAAATATTTATAAATTTAGTTGATTTGGGTAGTTATTCAAAAACGGCAGAAAAACTGAATATTACACAGCCAGCTGTAAGTATGCAGATTAAAAATTTAGAAGAAAAATTTTCTGCAGATCTTATATATAAAGAGAAGGGTCAAGTTAAATTAACTCCAGCAGGTAATGCAATTTATACTGAAGGAAAGAAGATACTCAAAAACTGGGATAATTTATTAAATAAAGTGGAAATCAATCGGAATAGAAAAGTGAAACAACTGAATATAGCCTCAAGCACTATACCATCTCAATATTTTTTACCTGAATTGTTGACAGATTTGAGTCAAGAAATGCCTGGTTTAAAGACGAAGGTAGAAATTGGAAACAGTGAAGCGATGATTGAAAAACTTGAAAAGAGAGAAGTAGATCTTATTATAGTTGGTTATAAGCCAAATAATAGAAAATTTAAAGTTGTTGAAGCTGCTGAAGATAGTTTGAGTTTGATTATTCCTAAAAATCATCCTCTTAGTAAAAAAGAAAAGGTATTTTTAGCAGATTTAAAAGAAGAAAAATTCTTATTAAGAGAAGAAGGGTCAGGGACCAGAAAAATATTGCTAGAAGGATTAAAAAAAGTTGGTCTAAATTATAATGACTTAAATATAATTAGTGAATTAGGGTGTACTGAAGCTGTGATCGCATCTGTACAGGCTGGAGCAGGAATTTCTTTCATTTCTAAACTGGCATCTGAAAAAAATTCAGAATGTGGTAGAGTTGGAGAATTAGAAGTTGAAGATTTAAAGATTCATAGATATTTTTATGTGGCTTTCCACAGCGATAGAGAAAATGATCCAATTATCAGAGAATTTCTAGAATTTTTGTAGTAATTTATAGAAATATGTTGGTACCAGGTACCAACATATTTAAACATATTTTGCATCAAAATATCAAATAATCCTAAATAAACTTGACATAATTTAACTGGAGTGATAAACTCTTAAATAACAAAAAAATAAAAATCATCAAGAGTGGTGGAGGGACTGGCCCTTTGATACCCGGCAACCTACTTCATTATAAGTAAGGTGCTAATTCCAGCATTTCCTGTCGGGAATGATAGATGAGAGGTCTTTAAATCCTCTCGGGAGGATTTTTTAAATTTTAACTGCTCTTGATTATGTGATGAGCAGTTTTATTATTTTTTAGAGGGTGATTATTGTTGATAAAAATAAAAAACTTAACTAAAGTTTACAAAGCCGCTCAGGGTGATATAAAAGCTATTAATAATCTCAATCTGGAAGTTGATGATGGAGAAATATTTGGTATTATTGGCCCTAGTGGTGCAGGCAAGAGTACATTGATAAGAATGCTCAATTTACTTGAAAAACCAACTTCTGGTTCTATTAATATTAATGAAATAAATTTAACAGAATTAAGTTCTTATAATTTAAGAGAAGCAAGACAAAAGATTGGGATGATTTTTCAGCATTTCAATTTATTATCTTCGAGAACAGTTTTAAGAAATGTTGCTTTTCCTTTAGAAATAGCTGGAGTCAGCAAAAAAAAGCGGTTAAATAAAGCTAAAGAATTAATTGAATTAGTTGGTTTAGGAGATAGAGAAAACGCTTATCCAGCTCAGCTTTCTGGAGGACAAAAACAAAGAGTAGGAATAGCTAGAGCACTTGCAAATGATCCAGATCTTCTTTTATCTGATGAAGCTACTTCTTCTCTGGATCCTGAAAGTACTAAATCTATTCTTGAGCTCTTAGCAAGAATTAGAGAAGAAATGAATTTAACTATTATTTTAATTACTCACGAAATGGGAGTTATTAAAGATATTTGTGACAGGGTGGCAGTAGTACAAGGAGGAGAAATAATCGAAAAGGGTTCTGTTTTTGATATTTTCGCTGAACCAAAAACTCCTTTAACTAAAAAATTTATAAGTGCTGTTATAGACTTTAATCTACCTCCTGGTATTGTGAAATATCTTAAGGAAGAAAGACCGGGAGAAATGGTGAGAGTTTCATTTGTTGGTGAAAAGACACATGAGCCTTATATTTCATATCTTGTAAAGCACTATTCTGTTGATGCAAATATACTATACGGAAATATAGATGAAATTCAGGGTGTGCCTTTTGGCACTTTAATTTTAGACCTTGAAGGGGATTTAGAAAATGTGGAAAATAGTATTGCGTTTTTAAAAAGTGAAGGATTAAATGTGGAGGTGCTGGATAATGTTAGATTTAGTAAGTAGATTATCCCAGTATAATGATTTAATGTGGTCTGGGTCTTTAGAAACTTTATATATGGTAGCTATGTCATTATTTTTTGCAATAGTATTAGGTATACCACTTGGTGTATTGACAACCATAACTAGACCAGGTCATATACTTCCCAATAAATATTTAAACTTTATTCTTGATGGAATTATTAATATTGGTCGTTCTATTCCTTTTATAATTCTAATGGTTGCGGTAATTCCCTTTACTAGGATGGTTGTTGGTACTTCTATCGGTACAAATGCTGCTGTAGTACCATTGTCTCTGGCAGCAATACCTTTTATGGGAAGAGTTACAGATAATGCAATTTTAGAGGTTGACAATGGAGTTATTGAATCAGCTCAATCAATGGGGGCCAGTCCATCCCAGATAGTATTTAAAGTTTTACTTCCGGAATCTTTACCAGCTATAATTTTAGGTTTAACATTAACTGCAATAAGTCTGGTGAGTTATTCTGCTATGGCAGGAGCAATTGGTGGGGGTGGTCTTGGCGATATCGCAATCCGCTATGGATATCAGCGTTTTCAGCTGCTTATTATGCTTGAGACTATAGTCATATTAGTCGTTATGGTACAGGTTATTCAACGGATTGGGAATTTGATAGCGGAGACTTTTGATCACAGATAGTATTGCATTTACTATAAACTGTGAATAGATAATTATATTATTAATATTAGAGGTTTTAAAGTTTGTAAAGAGCTGAAAAAATATATTTCAGCAGTTTATATATTATAACATTTAATTAAGTAGAAGAGGAGAGATAATAATGATTAAAAAGTCAATTTTAGTTTTTGCTGTTTTTGCTTTGGTTTTAAGTGGTAGTTTAGCTGTGCAGGCTGATGGACATGTATTAAAAGTAGGGGCAACTCCTGTACCTCATGCAGAAATATTAGAGTTTGTTAAAGATGATCTAGCTGAGGAAGGTGTAGAGTTAGAGATAGTTGAATTTACAGATTATGTAACTCCTAATTTGGCTTTATCAGATGGGAGTATAGATGCTAATTATTTTCAGCACGTACCATATTTAAATCAGTTTAGTACAGATAGAGGTCTTGATTTAGTTCCTGTAACTAAAGTTCATATTGAGCCAATTGGTCTTTATTCAGATAAATATACGGATGTTGACCAGCTACCAGAAGGTTCTAAAATTGCAGTACCAAATGATCCATCAAATGAAGGTAGAGCTTTAATTTTACTTCATAATAATGGGATAATTACTTTAGAAGACCCTAGTGATTTGAATGCTACACCTCTGGATATTGTAGAAAATCCTAAGAATATAAAATTCGAAGAATTAGAAGCAGCTCAGTTACCTAGAGTACTCCCTGATGTTGCAGGAGCAGTTATTAATACAAATTATGCTTTAGAAGCTGATTTAAATCCAGTAGATGATGCATTAGTACTTGAAAGCAGTGAATCACCATATGTGAATATTCTTGTAGTAAGAGCTGGTGATGAGGATAACGAGAATATTCAAAAATTAGTTGCGGCTCTAAATACAACTAAAGTTAAAGAATTCATCTTGGAAGAATATGAAGGAGCTATAGTACCTGCATTTACTCCTATTGATTCTGAAGAAGCAGATGCTGGTGCAAAACGAGCCAATACAATTTTTTAACAGGTAAATAAATGATAGTTAAAATTATTATATAATATAGAAAGCCTGCCAAGTTATTACATGAAATTTGTCAGGCTTTTTTGTTTTTTTAGGGGGAATATTATATAATAAATTATAAGATAAGGTTTAAAAAGAGGTGAAAACATGAGTAGAAGCATAGCAGGTTTAATTAATATAGTTAGATTTTTAAGAGATTCCGATGTAAAAATAAGCAAAAAGATGCTTTTTATAATTCCGATTGCTTATTTAATATTTCCCTTTGATTTAATTGGTGATTTTTTTCCAATAATGGGACAACTTGATGATCTTGCTGTGTTTATTTTGATGTGGCCATTTTTGAAAAGTGTATTAAATAAATATAATGAAGGAAATCCAGAAATTAATAAAGAAAAGAAAGCAGATCCTGATGCAGTAGATTTAAATAAAAATGATTATACTGTCGAATAATTTTGATATTTATTGGTACCAAACAAAATGGTAATACAAAAAGAGATAAATTTAATTTATTTAGGGAGGTTATAATTATGAAAGGTCAATTTAATGCTTTAGAAGTTATGGAAATGGCAAAAGATATTGAAAAAAGAGGTAAAAGATTTTACCTTAAACATGCAGAGGCAGCTGATAATAGAGATGTGCAAGAGTTATTTAAACGTCTGGCAGCTGATGAAGAAGATCATTATCAAAAATTAACAGCTCTGACAGAAGAATTGCGGGAAGGTAAAGATGATGCAGATTATTTATATGATGAAGAGGTTAGTTCATATTTCAATTCTTTAATTGAATTTACAGTTTTTCCACCTGAGAACAGCAAAGAATCACTTGAAGCTCTTAATAACATCGATAAAGCACTTAAACTTGCAGTTAGAGCTGAAAAAGATGCTATTTTATTTTATAGAGAAATGTGTGCTAATAATAGTGGTAAAACAATAGAAGCTGTAGAAATGTTAATAAAAGAAGAAAAGGAACATCTTAAAGCACTTGGTAAATATATCAAGGAATATGGCAAAAAATAATAGCGAATTAAATACTGAATCTACAAATAGACATTTTGTATATATTGTAGAATGTAGTGACGGTACTTTATATACTGGTTATACAGTTGATATTGAGAGAAGAGTAGATGAACACAATAGTGGTGTAGGAGCAAAGTATACTAGGGGTAGAACTCCTGTGAAACTTATTTATAAAGAATCTTTTAGTTCGCGCAGTGATGCTCAAAAAAGAGAATATGAAATAAAACAGCTCCCCCGTAGTAAAAAAGAGGAGCTGATTAGTTAAAATTCGCCTAAGAAGCGGGGTTCAACTTCAAGCTGGACTCCGCTATTTTCATATACATCTTTCTTTATTTTTTCAATCAAATTAATTATATCTTTTGCTGTTGCATTTCCTTTATTAACAATAAAACCAGCATGTTTTTCTGAAACCTGAGCACCACCTATTTGGTAGCCTTTTAGATTCGCTTTTTCGATTAAAACACCAGTATAATGGCCAGGAGGTCTTTTGAAAATGCTGCCTGCACTGGGTAATTCCATTGGCTGTTTATTCCATCTTTTTTTATGAAGTTTATCCATTTTTGATTTAATTTTTTCTCTTGCATCTATTTTTAAAGCAAGTATTACTTTTACAGCAAACCAGTTGTTTTTTTTCTGCAGAATACTTGTTCTATAGTCAAGTTTTAAATCTTTATTATTTTTTTCTATAATTTCACCTTGAGAATTAACTAAAAATGCACTTTTAATTATATCTTTCATTTCACCATTATAAGCACCAGCATTCATATATAAAGCACCACCTAAAGAACCGGGGATTCCGCTTGCAAATTCAAGTCCGCTTAAAGATTCAGCCAGAGCAATATCGGCAAGTTCTTCAAGCTCAAGACCGGTTTCTGCTTCAATAATATTATTCCTGATATTATAACTATTTAATTCTCCTGTGTAAATTATGATCCCTTTATATCCTTTATCAGAAACAATAAGATTACTTCCCTTCCCGAGAATAAAATAAGGGAGTTTAGAGCTAATAACTAATGGCATTAACTGTTGAACAGCATTGATTTTTTTTGGAGATAAAAATAACTTAGCTGGACCGCCAACTTTGAAACTTGTATAATTTTTCAGTTTTGTATTTTCTTCTACCTCAAGGTAGTTTATTTTTTCTAATTTTTTTGTTAAACTATTTATAGCAAGCTTATTTTCCATGGTTTTGACTCCTTTGTTTAATTATAAGTTTAATATATGCATATCAAAATATTATATGTTTTCATTATATATGATATTGTATATTAAGCTTGAAATCAATTATAATTTTTATATAGCATAAATTTGATCTAAATCAGGAGGCGGAAGAATGAAGTATAAAGAGATTAATATAAGAAATATTGAGAGTAGACCGGATCAAGTTAGACATGATTTTTCGGAAGAAAGAATTGATAGCTTAGCTAAATCAATTGCCGAAGTAGGCCAACTGCAGCCAATTGTAGTTCAAAAAAAGAATAATCATTATATTTTAATTGCAGGAGAAAGAAGAATGAGAGCTGTTAGAAAAGATGGCAAAGAAAAAATTGCCGCTGTAATTTTTGATGAAGAAATAACGCCAAAAAGATTTAGACAGATACAGCTTATTGAAAATCTACAGAGACAGGATTTGAATCCACTGGAAAGAGCTATATCGATAAATAAATTTATGGAAGATAATAATCTCAACAAAAAAGATGCTGCAGAAAAACTTGGTATACCAAGAACAACTCTTACTTTATGGCTTAATATACTTGAGGTCAAAGAAAAATATCAAAAAGAAGTGTTAAAGGAAGATTCTCCTATAACTTTGTCACATTTAAGTTTAGCACATGCTCTTTCATCAAGAACGGGAGACCCAAATAAAATAAATGAATTATTAGATGCAGTAATAAAGCATAATTTAAGTAGAAAAGAAACTCAGGAAGTTATTGATATTATCTATAGATATTTACATATTCCTATGGAAGAAGCAGTTTCGGCGGTGCTTTTAAAAAGAGAAAGAATGAAGATGAAAGATTACTGGGAGAAAGATAAAAAATCACAAAAGAAAAATTCTGTTAGAAAATTGTTTAGGTCTTTTAGTAATGTGAATGATAATTTAGAAGAATTTATGGAAGAAGAAGGTAATATTCCAGAAGAAGATAAAGATGATCTGCTGGATGAATTTCTTTATTTATATCAAATTATGGCAATTTTAATTCCGGATCTTAAGGATAAATCTTTAAATTCTTTTTTAGAACAGCTTAAGCAAAGTAATTCTAAATAGTTTTAATAAAAGACATTTAGATTTGATGTTATGTTTTCAAAATAAGCAGGAGCAAAATGAAGGTCAGAGAATTTATAAAAGCCCTATAAATTTTTTTGCTGCATTAGATAATGGAATATCTTTGTTTGTTATAACTGCCAGTTTTCTTGTTGGCAGTTTTTCTTTTATATTTATTTTAAATATATTTTTGTTATTTAATTCAAGACAGTATTCAGGCACAAAAGCAATACCAAGTCCAATCTTAGTCATTTCTATTAAAAGATCTACACTTCCTAGTTCAATTTCAGCATCAATATTTAAATCAAATTTATTTAAAGATTTTTTTAAGAATTTACTTGTAGTAGTATTCGCTTCCAGCATTAGCAGTGGATAATTTTTTAAACTATGTAGTGATAATTTGTTATACTTGAGTTCTTTGAATTCTCTACCTACTATGAAAATATCATTAAATTTATAAATTTCTTTAACCTTCATTTTCTCAGTAATTTTTTCATTAGGCAAATTACTAATAATTAAATTAACTTTATTTTGTTTTAAAAGATCAATACAAGTACTTGAAGTTCTGTTTGTTATTTGTATTTTTATTTTCGGGTAAAGTTGATGAAATTTATTTAAATATGGGAGCAAAAAATCTTTGGAAATAGTATCATTCGCCCCAATATGGATTTCTCCTTTCTGTAGAGCATTTATTTCTCTAACACTTGATTCACCATTTTCGATTAGGTTAAAAGCAGGTTCAATGTGCTTAAATAAAACTCTCCCAGCTTCTGTTAGCCTGACATTTTTGGTGCTTCGAATAAATAATTTTGTCTTTAATTCTTTTTCCAAATTATTGATATTCTGACTAACTGCAGATTGGGAAACAAATAAATCTTCAGCAGCTTTAGAAAAACTCAAATGTTCCGCAACCTTATAAAATACTTTGTAAAGTTCATAATTAATCTGCATTGATTAGCACTCCTAATTAATGATATTAGCAATATTAATTTTACTACTTAATTATATCAGATTATAATTAAAGTGTACAAATATAATTAGATAAAGATAAACTTTATTTAAATAGACTTAATAAGATTAAAATTTTAAAAGGAGAGTTAAATACATGTCTAAAATTCGAAGGGTTTATGTTGAAAAAAAAGAAGGTTTTGATGTTGCAGCTGAACAGCTGCTGTCAGATTTTAAAGAGAGTTTAGAATTGGAAAATATAGAAGGACTGAGACTTATTAATAGGTATGATATAGCAGATATATCTGAGCAGGCATTTAAAGAATCATGTCATACTATATTAGCAGAGCCTCCAGTTGACAATCTTTATCATGAAAATATAAAGATTTCTGAAAATGAAAAAGCTTTTGCAGTTGAGTATTTACCCGGTCAATATGATCAGAGGGCAGATTCAGCAGAACAATGTATGCAAATATTAAATGATGATGAAAAACCAACTGTGAGAACAGCAGAAGTTATTATATTAAAAGGAAGTCTAAATGAAAAAGAAATTGAAAAAATCAAAGATTATTATATAAACCCTGTTGATTCTAGAGAGGCTGATTTAGCAAAACCAGAAACTCTTGAGATGGATTATAAGATTCCAGAAAAAGTTAAAACACTCAAAGGCTTTATAAATAAGACTAAAAAGCAGTTGGAGGAAATGAGTGAAGAACTTGGTCTAGCAATGAGTACGGCTGATTTTCTTCATACTCAACAATATTTTAGAGATACCGAAAAAAGAGATCCTACTATTACTGAAATACGAGTTCTAGATACTTACTGGTCAGATCACTGCCGTCATACTACTTTTTTAAGCAGAATTGAAGATATAGAAATTGAAAAAAGTTCTTTTACCTCTGTTATTGAAGAAGCATATAATGAATATTTGTCTGCTCGAAAGAAAATATACGAAAGTGAAGAAAAAGATATATGTCTGATGGATATAGCTTTAATGGGGATGAAAGAACTTAGAGAGGCAGGCAAATTAGATGATTTAGAGGTCTCAAACGAAGTGAATGCAGCCAGCATTGAAGTTACTGTTGATGTTGATGGTAAAGATGAAGACTGGCTTGTTATGTTTAAAAATGAAACTCATAATCATCCTACAGAAATTGAGCCTTTTGGTGGAGCAGCTACCTGCCTTGGTGGTGCAATAAGAGATCCTTTAGCTGGAAGGTCTTATGTGTATCAGGCAATGAGAGTTACTGGAGCAGGAGACCCAAGAACTCCTATAGATGAAACAATCCCAGGCAAACTACCTCAGAAAAAAATTGTGAAGGAAGCATCTGATGGATATAGTTCTTATGGAAATCAAATTGGGCTTGCTACAGGTATGGTAAGTGAAATGTATAATGAAAGATATATTGCAAAACATATGGAAATCGGTGCAGTTGTAGCAGCAGCTCCAAAATACAATGTATACAGAGGAGAAGCAGAAGCTGGAGATATCGTAATTTTAGTTGGAGGTAGAACAGGCCGTGATGGTTGTGGTGGTGCAACTGGATCTTCTAAGGTTCACACCGAAGAGTCTATTGAAGAAAGCAGTGCAGAAGTACAGAAAGGTAATCCCCCAACTGAACGGAAAATTCAGCGTTTATTTAGGAATCCTAATGTCAGCCGCAAAATTAAAGTATGTAATGATTTTGGTGCTGGTGGGGTTTCTGTGGCAGTCGGCGAATTGGCAGATGCTTTAGAAATAAATCTGGATGCTGTCCCTAAAAAATATGAAGGGTTAGATGGTACTGAGTTGGCAATTTCAGAATCACAGGAAAGAATGGCTGTTGTTGTTGATCAAAATGATGTTGATGATTTTATAGATTTGGCAGAAGAAGAAAATTTA
Source organism: uncultured Halanaerobium sp. (assembly GCA_964649895.1). Classification (GTDB taxonomy): domain Bacteria; phylum Bacillota; class Halanaerobiia; order Halanaerobiales; family Halanaerobiaceae; genus Halanaerobium. The sequence continues at coordinate 36,026 of CAZYRX010000005.1, read as the reverse complement.
GAGGCAACAGTTATAGCGGAAGTTAAAGCTGATAGAAGATTGATTATGAACTGGAATGGTAGTGATATTGTAAACTTAAGTCGTGATTTTTTGGATACCAATGGTGCTAAACAGACTGCTGAAGTTAAGGTTCTTTCTCCAAATAGAGAAGAAAACTATTTTAAAAATGTAGAAATGAAGAGACTTTCTGGAGTTGACAATTTAAGAGATAAATGGTTGAAGAATCTTGCGGATATTAATGTGGCCTCACAAAAAGGTTTAAAAGAGAAATTTGATAGTTCAATTGGTGCAGGTAGTGTTATGATGCCTTTTGGTGGAAAATATCAACTTACACCTACCCAAGTTATGGCAGCTAAAATACCACTTTTAAAAGGAGAAACAAAGACAGGAACACTTATGAGTTATGGTTTTGATTCTAATCTAAGCACCTGGAGTCCATTTCATGGGGCACTATATGCAGTCATTGAATCTATCTCTAAAATAGTAGCTGCAGGTGGAGATTATCGAAAAATAAGATTTTCCTTTCAAGAATATTTTGAACGCCTTAAGGATAAAGCTGAGCGTTGGGGTAAACCATTTAGTGCATTACTAGGAGGGTATTATGCCCAAAAAAGATTTGGTTTAGCAGCAATTGGTGGTAAAGATAGTATGTCTGGTAGTTTTCATGAGCTTGATGTCCCTCCCACCTTGGTTTCTTTTGCAGTTGATACAGTTGATATAAATAATGTTATTTCTCCAGAATTTAAAGAAGTCGACAGCAGTATTATTTATTTGCCAATTGAAAGAGATGAAAATGAAATAGCAAATATTGATAAATTAAAAAAGACTTATAGAAGAGTTAAAGAATTAGTAGATAAAGGAAATATAATTTCAGCATCTGCACTAACAATAGGTGGGATTGCTGAGGCTTTAAGTAAAATGAGTTTTGGTAATAAAATTGGTTTTGAAATGAATGATGAACTTGATGAACAACAAATGTTTTCTCCAGATTATGGAGCATTGGTTTTAGAATTAAAAGCAGAATTAAATGCTGAAGAACTATTTAAAGGTATAGATTATAAAAAAATAGCAAGAACTATAAATCAAGAAGTTTTTAAAATTAATGATATTGAAATTAATCTTTCTGAAGCATTAGAAAGCTGGCAGAGACCATTAGAAAAAATTTATCCTACAAAGGTAAAAACAATTAGAACAGAAGTTGAGCAGTCTGGTAATTCAGGTAGTGATCTAGAAGATGAAAAATTACTAGAATTTGAACCTTATAAAGAAAAAAATATCATAAAAGCAAATATAAAGACTGCAAATCCAAAAGTGTTGATTCCGGTTTTCCCTGGAACAAACTGTGAATATGATACAGCAAGACAGTTTAGAGAAGTTGGAGCAGAAGTTGAAACATTTATCTTCAAAAATTTAGAACCACAGCAGATAGAAGATTCAATCAGCAAAATCGCTTCAGAAATTGATAAATCACAGATGGTTGTTATACCAGGTGGTTTTAGTGCTGGAGATGAACCAGATGGTTCAGGTAAATTTATTGCGGCTGTTTTTAGAAATCCAGAAATTAAAGAAGCAGTGATGAATCTTTTAAACAATCGCGACGGTTTGATGCTGGGAATATGCAATGGATTTCAGGCATTAATTAAATTGGGATTAGTTCCTTATGGAGAAATAAGAGAACTTACAGAAGAAACACCGACTCTAACTTATAATACGATTGGCCGTCATATATCCTGTATGGCAAATACTAAAATCACTTCTAATAAGTCACCCTGGTTAGCAAATGTTGAAGTTGGAGATATTTATTCTATAGCATTTTCTCATGGTGAAGGAAGATTTACTGCTGACGAAAAATTAATCAAAAAATTGCAGCAAAATGGACAAATTGCTGCCCAATATGTAGATTTTGCAGGAAAGCCATCAATGGATATTGAGTTTAACCCAAATGGTTCTGTAGGAGCCGTTGAAGCAATAACAAGTCCTGATGGTAGAGTATTGGGTAAAATGGGCCATTCAGAAAGAATTGGCTGTAATGTTGCGAAAAATATTACTGGTAAAAAGGATCAGAAATTATTTAAAGCTGGAGTAGATTATTTTAAAAAATAAAATATCGGGTTAAGAATAGGTATCTGCTTTGAGCATTATTAAGCATTAATGCTCAAAGCAGGTACCTTAAATTTTATCTTAGTGAATTATTATAATTTTTATTTTATTTAAAGATTTTTCAATTAGAGCTTCTATCTCTAATGCTGCCAATATAAGCGGTAATTTCAGTAATTTATGAATTTAGTATCATAAAATTTGCTAATAAAAAGTAATAATGTGTTTAAGTAATTTAATTTCTACTATTAAAGTGTTATAATATATACTAATAATATCAATTATTTTGCAAGAAAAGCTTAGGAGGAAAGAGATTGAGACTAATTGACACTCATGCACATTTAGATTTTGAGCAGTATGATAAGGATAGAGATGAAGTATTAAAAAGAGCTGGAGAGGTAGGAGTAGAAAAAATATTTAACATTGGAGCAGATATTGAATCCAGCAGAAGATCAGTAAAACTTGCTGAAAAATATGATAACATATATGCTGTTGTTGGTATTCATCCTCATGATGCAGATACTTTGAATACGGAAAGCCTTGCAGAAATAAAAGCACTTGCTTTAAATAATAAAGTTAAAGCTATAGGAGAGACGGGGCTGGACTTCTATTATAATAATTCCCCAAGAGAAAAACAAAAAGAAGCCTTTGAAAAACATTTATATTTAGCTAAAGAATTAGATTTGCCTGTTGTTATTCATTCGAGATCTGCGGGAAATGAAACTCTCAATGTCATAGATCAAGTTGCTGACTTTTCAGCTGATTTGATTTTTCACTGCTATGCATATGGACCTGAGTTGATAGAAAAAATCATTGAACGAGATTATTATGCTGCTTTTGGAGGTTTAATTACTTTTAATAGTGCTGAAGAAATCAGAAAAGCATTAGAAAAAATGCCGCTTAATAGAATTTTGTTAGAAACTGATTCTCCATATTTAACACCTTCTCCAAATAGAGGTAAAAGAAATGAACCTTCATACCTGCAGTATATTCTCAAAAAGGCAGCGGAAATCAAAAAAATTGCTCCTGAAGAATTAGCTGAAATTACAAGTGAAAATGCTGAAAAAATTTATAAGATTTAAATTATGAAATAGAAATATAAATACTTATTGATTTTATATTATAATTAAATTTTAAATAAGTGACTATTTTTAAAGCTGAATAAAGGGGTTGGTTCATTATGAAAACAGCAGTAATTGGTCTGGGTAATATTGCACAGAAAGCATATCTTCCTATTATTACCCAAATTGAAGAGGTTGAACCATACTTTTGCACTAGAAATGAAGAAGAGTTAAATAGGCTAGCCAAAAAATATCGTGTTGATAAAACTTATTCTTCATTTCCAGAATTATTAAAAGAAGATATTGATGCTGCATTTGTTCATACAGCTACTGAAGCACATTATGATTATGTTAAAGAATTATTGGAAAGAGGTATTCCAACTTATGTTGATAAGCCTATAACATGCAGTATTGATAAAACAGAAGAATTAATTAAAATAGCAAAAGACAAAAATGTTGTATTAATGACTGGTTTTAACCGTCGGTATATTCCAACATACCATTCCTTGCTTGAAATAAGTGGTCCAAAGATTATTACAATGCAGAAAAATAGGAAACTTTGGAAAAACAGTGTTAGAGATGTAGTTTTAATTGATTTTATTCATGTAATTGATACAATATTATATTTATATGGAGAAAATGAGATCAAATCTATTGAAATAGATAAATATGTTGAAGATGACAGTCTTTTAAGGGTTATGCTGACACTTAAAGGAAAAGAGAATATTGCAGTCGGTATTATGAATAGAGATAGTGCTGTTGGTGAAGAAGTTGTTGAAGTTATGGGCTTTAAGCAAAAAATGAAAGTTAAGAATGTTACAGAAGTTATAAAGTATCAAAATGATGGTGAAAATATTTCTCTTGTGCCGGGATGGAATAAGATGGGGTATAATAGGGGCTTTGTGGATATTATAGATAGATTTTTAGAATTGGCAAGAAAAGGAGAACCGGATTTAGATTCTTTAAATGCAGACCTTAAAACCCACAGATTATGTGAGAGAATTATAGAAGAATAGGATTATTCAATAATTAATTACTTTAAAACACATTGCTCAAGAAATAAAAACATTAAATAACTAAATTTAAGGATGATTATAATTAATATGAAAAATAAAATTGCATCTCCTTCTGAGACAAAGAAAATCTTAAATAAATATAATTTGCAGTTAAAACATGGGCTAGGCCAAAATTTTTTAATTGATTCAAATATAATCGATATTATAATTTCTGCTGCAGATATTAAAGGTGATGAGTTTATAATTGAAGTTGGCCCAGGAATCGGATCTTTAACTCAAGCATTACTGGAGAATTTGAAGGAAGGTAGTGTTCTGGCAGTAGAAAAAGATTCTGAAATGATTGAAGTTTTAAATGACCTTTTTAATAAAGAAGAGAAACTCAAGCTTATAAATGAGGATGCAGTGGATTTGAATTGGAAAGATACTGCTGCCAAATATAATTTAGAGAAGAGACCTGTTAAGTTAATTGCTAACCTCCCTTATTATGTTACCACTCCTATCATAATGGGAGTATTGGAAAGTGGTTTAGAATTGGAACAGCTGGTATTCATGGTGCAAAAAGAAGTTGGAGAAAGAATTTGTGCTGGTCCTGGAACTAAAAAATTCGGGTCTTTAAGTATTGCTGTACAATATCATATGAAACCCGAGATTGTTCATCAGGTACCTTCTTCGGTATTTATGCCAAGTCCTGATGTAGACTCAGTAATTGTCAGTTTAAAGCCTTATGAAAAAAATATATATCAGCAAAAAGTTTTAGATAAAAGCTTTTTCTTTAAAATAGTTAAATCCATTTTTCAGCAGAGAAGGAAAACACTAAGAAACAGCTTAAGCAAATCGGCTGTAATCAACTTAGATAGGGATTTAATAACAAAAGCTCTACAGGATGAAGGAATAGGTATTAAAAAAAGAGGTGAAAAGCTTTCTATATCAGAGATGATCTCTATAAGTAATAGAATTTATAAAATGATAAATAATGAGGATGAAAATACAATATAAATATATCTAATGATTAAACAAAATATCTAATAAAAATTTGAGTTATATATAAAAAAGAGAGCAGGTGAATGGATGAATTTTATCAGTCCTAAGGAAGGTATGTTGACAGTTGAAGATACTTTTGAAAAAATTATGGAGTTTGTAAGATCAGAGCATAGTCATGACTACAGATTAATAGTTGGTACTGATTCTCAGCCCGGTTTTGATGAAGCAGTTTTTGTAACAGCTATAGTAATTTATCGTGTGGGGAGAGGGGGCCGCTATTTTTACCATAAAAGCAGCATAGAATTTAAGGCTGGTATGAAGCAGAGGATATTTTATGAAGTCTCAAGAAGCCTTAAAGTTGCTGGGGAGTTAACTTCTCTTTTAGCTTCAGAGGAAATTGCTGAGGAAAATGTTGATATTGAGGTACACATCGATGTAGGTGAAAATGGTCCCACAAATCAGATTATAAAAGAAGTAGTAGGAATGGTTGTGGGTAGTGGATTTGAAGCATATATTAAACCTGATGCTTATGCTGCTTCCACGGTTGCTGATAAATTCACTAAATAATCACAATATAAAGTCATCTTCTCTGCTTTTGCTAAAAATAATTTATTATGATATAATTACTCATGAATTGTCTTTTACAAGCGGGGTGAGCTTTGATGAAAGAAAATGTTTTAGACCAGATAAAAGAAGAGGTTAAATCTTTTGTAGGCCATAGAGTTAGTGTCAAAGCTAATCGAGGTAGAAGAAAAGCAGTAGAAAAAGAAGGAGTCTTAGAAAAGACGCACAGAAATGTATTTGTTGTTAGAATTAAAGACCATAATCAAATCAGGCGTCTTTCTTATACTTATGCTGATCTATTAACAGATGATGTAGTTATAAAATCGAAAGATGATGAAGTAAAAATAGGTTTTTAATATATTTTTATTTTTTTCTAATCAAATAGCAGCCAATTAAGGCTGCTTTTTTTCCTGTCTGTTTATTATGCTATCAAAATAAAAGACAATTCGAGTTAAAAACAAATTAATAATAGTAATCTCTGAACAGAAAGGGGAGATTTATTTGGGATTTGAATTGGCTGTAGGTTTATTTGGCGGTTTAGGCCTGTTTATTTATGGTATGAAACAGATGAGTGAAGGATTACAAAAAACTGCCGGGAAAAAATTGAGGCATTTTCTTGCTGTAATGACATCCAAACCTATTATGGGGGTAGGTGTTGGAACAGTTGTCACTTCAATTATTCAGAGCAGTAGTGCAACCACAGTTATGGTAGTTGGTTTTGTTAATGCTGGATTAATGACACTAGCTCAATCTGTTGGAGTAATCATGGGGGCAAATATTGGTACAACAATCACCGCTCAGTTAATTGCTTTCAAATTGGGTGATTATGCTTTTCATGCCATTGCAATTGGAGCATTTACTTATCTTTTCTCTAGAAGTAAAAAATTTCAGTACATAGGTCAGGTGATTCTTGGATTTGGATTATTATTCTTAGGCTTAGAGACTATGGGTGATACGATGAGTCCGCTTCGAAATTCACCTGTTTTTGTAAATTGGATGGAAAGTTTTTCTCAGTATCCAATTTTAGGAGTCTTAACTGGTATTGTTGTCACAGTAATGGTTCAGAGCAGTAGCGCATCTTTTGGTATTTTGTTAGGTCTTGTCACAGCAGGAGCGATAGATTATAATTCTGCCATCCCAATTCTTTTAGGCAGCAACATTGGTACAACAGTTACTGCTATTTTATCAGCTATAGGAGCTAATCTAACTGCAAAACGAGCTGCAGCTGCACACTTTCTATTTAATGTGCTTGGTGCAGGTCTAATGATTGGTTTTCTATATTTAATACCAGATTTTTCTACAGGCATACAAAACTTACTAATAACAGTAAGTGGTTATTTCGGTCAGGTTAATCCTTCTACAGAAAGATTACTTGCTAATACTCACACATTTTTCAATGTTTTAAATACATTAATCTGGTTACCATTTACAGCTTTTATGGTTTATTTGGTCAAAAAGATTATTCCTGGAGAAGAAACTGCTTTAAAACGTGGAACTACCTTTATCGATGAAAGAATGCTCAGCACACCATATGTAGCAATTGATCAGGTTAAAAAAGAAATTATAGCAATGCATGAAATTTCTCGTAATATGGTATGTGACTCAGTTGCAGCATTTTTAAGTAATGAAGATAAAGCAGTTAAAAAAATTAGACGACATGAAGTTATTGTTAATGAAATGGAAGAAGAACTGCTTCATTTTATTCAAAAAATTCCTCAGGCACAGTTAAACGAAGTAGATATTAGAACTCTGGATAAATATTTTGCAGTTGTTGATGATATTGAGAGTATTGCTGATGATGCAGATGAAATTGCCAATCTTATAGAAGAAAGAACTGAAAACAAATTAACATTTTCTGAAGATGCCCAAAATACTATTAAAGAAGTATATGAGATTGTTTGTGATGTACTTGATAAAACGGGTCAATTAATTGAAACAGATGATCTTGCTATAGCTGCTGAGATTCTTGAAGCTGAAGAAAGACTGGATAAAATGCAGATCCAGTTTAGACATGAAAGTATCAGCAGGATTAAAAGATCTGATAAGTCAGTCTGTGATCCTAGTTCAGGAATTATCCTTTTAGAAATTCTTGACAATTTAGAGCATATTAGTGATCAAATGGCTGATATTGCTCACAGTATTATTGAAATTTATGATGGTGAATCTGAGGAAAAAGCTGTTTAGTTTACAAAGATTTAACATAATAATACTTTATTTTTATTGAGACTCCTTTTTTAAGGAGTCTCTTTTTGCTATAATATAGATAGTTCATTATCTTAATTAACCACAATTTCCACTACGATTTTCATTTACAAATGATTATGAGTTTTTTCTAACTCGTTTCACTCAGACATGGAAAAAACTTTTTCATAATCAATTGTATTCAAATCTGTTCCAATTGAAGTGTTAATTAAGATAAGTTACCATCTTTGTTAGTATTATAATCAAAGCTATTCCGTCTGAAGTGCAAAATCAGATAAACATTTTCTCTGGAGGATATTTGAAATAGATAAACAACTTATCATGATTAAATAAAAGTAAAGCCGTTTCAACATAAGTGGCAATTAAGAAAATGAATTGTTTTTTTGATGATGCATGTAATTTTGTTTAAAATATAAGATCCGGGAGGATTTGCTATGGAAAAAATCTTGGTTGTTGAAGATGAGAAAAATATACGAGAATTAATTGAGTTTAATCTAAAAAATGCTGGTTTTAGTGTTGTCAAAGCTGCTGATGGTAAAGAAGCATTGGAAAAATTAAATAGTGAAGTAGATCTTATTGTTTTAGATTTAATGCTTCCTGAAATTGATGGTATGGAAGTTTGTAAAGAAATAAGAAATAATGATAAATTAAGAAAAATACCTATAATAATGTTAACTGCAAAAGGAGAAGAAGTAGAAAGAATTCTCGGGTTAGAAATGGGTGCAGATGACTATATGACTAAGCCATTTAGTCCAAGAGAATTAATTGCAAGAATTAAAGCTATATTTAGAAGAATAAAAGAAGTAAAAAATACTGATGAAATGATAGCAGATGAAATAATAACAATAGGTCATTTGAACCTGGATATTTCTAGACATGAAGTTGAATTTAAAGGTGAAAAAATAATTTTAACTCCTAAAGAATTTGAACTGTTGAGATACTTAATTATTAATCAAGGGAGAGTTCTCAGCAGAAATCTTTTGTTAGAGAAAATTTGGGGGTATGAATATGCAGGAGATACAAGAACAGTAGATGTTCATATAAGAAGATTGCGTAAGAAGATTAAAGAAGAGCTAATTAAAACAGTTAGAGGGGTGGGGTATAAATTTGTTAAAATGGAATAAAATTGGGATAAAAAACCGTCTTTTTATTATATTCATTATTATACAGTTGTTAATTATTGCTCTAAGTTTTTATTATTTTAGTAATAATCATCGTAATTTTTATCTTGAGCAGGAAAAAATAAGTTTGGAACATTATACAAATCTGATGATTGATGAAATTAAAGAAGATGGATTTAATTTCAATTCTACCTATTTAGAAAATAAGGCTAAAGTTTGGTCTAATAGTACAGAAAGCAGAATTACTATTGTAGATTTGAATGGAAAAGTTTTAGCAGATTCACATCACGAAATAACTGAAATGGATAATCATCGAAATAGGCCTGAGATTAAATCCGCATTAGAGAACAAAACTGCAGAAAGTTCAACTAGATACAGCAATACTATTGAAGAAGATATGCTTTATCTTGCTCAAGCTATAGTTGAAGATGGAGAAACAGTAGGTGTTTTGAGATCAGCGAGGTCATTAGATCTTATTAGAGAAATATTAATAGATGACATAAAAAGTTATTTGTTTTTCTTCATTATATTAGCTTTTATAACAATATTTTTGAGCTGGAAGTTAACATCTGGTATCGTAAAACCTTTAGAAAAGATGACAGAAACAGCTGGAAAAATTTCTGAAGGTGATTTAAGTCAGCGTATACCTGTTAGAAAGTATAACAATGAAATAGAAAATCTGGCGAAAATGTTTAATTATATGGCTTCTGAACTTGAAGAAAAGATTGGAGAAATTTCACAGGAGAAAAATCGTATTGAAGCGATAATGAACAGTATGGTGGATGGTGTTATTGCAACAGATAAAGATGGGAAAATCACATTAATTAATCCAGCTGCTCAAGAAATATTTAATATAGATAAAGAACAGATTAAAGGTAAAGAATTAATAAGTTCTTTATTCAGCCATAGAATTGATATGTATTTAGAAAGAGCTCTGGAGAAAAAGGAAAGTATAAGTAGAGAAATAAATTATCAGAATCCAGATAAGAAAATTATTCAAGCAACATTTATTCCATTAATTGATCAAGAAGATAATATTAATGGAGGAGTTATTGTATTAACAGATATTACCGAATTAAGAAAATTAGAAACAGTTAGGAATGACTTTGTGGCAAATGTATCTCATGAACTCCGGACACCACTTACTTCTATTTTAGGTTATCTGGACACACTAATCGAAAGTGATATTAAAGACCAGAAAATCAGAAATAAATTTTTAAGAATTATCAAAGAAGAAACAGATCGTCTTTCTATATTAATAAAAGATCTTCTTAATTTATCAGAAATTGAGTCTCAAACATTTGATTTAAAACCAGAAAGTTTTAGTGAGGTGCTTGATAAGGTTTATAATTTGCTGGCAGATAATGCATATAGAAAAAATATAGATATAAAACTAAATGTAGAAGATAATTTACCTCCTGTATATATGGTTAAACAGCAGATTGAACAGGTAATTATTAATTTGCTTGATAATGCTATTAAGTATACACCTGAAGGTGGTAATATTAATATAGAAGTAAAAAAATCAGGTGATAAGATGTTTTTTTCTATTAAAGATTCTGGGATTGGAATTCCTGAAGAAGATAAAAAAAGAATTTTTGAAAGATTTTATAGAGTTGATAAAGCTCGCTCTCGTTCAATGGGGGGGACTGGTATTGGTTTATCTATAGTAAGAAATATCATTAAACAGCACAGCAGTGAGATTAGTGTAGAAAGTGAAGAAGGAAAAGGAAGTAAATTTACATTTTATCTAAAAATTGCTCGTTGACTGAAAATATAATATTTATTTTATTATTAATCAATTATTATAATATAATTATAGTAATTTATGCAGTTATTATCTCAAAACCGCTCTTTTTAGGGCGGTTTTTTGTTTTTTAACGTTTTGTTAACAAAGGAGTAATAGTGTTTTAACATTGGGGTGTTAAATTATAAATAGAGTAAAAAATAAAAAAACAAAATCCTTAAGGGGGAAAATAATTAAAATGAAAAAAAATTATTCTATTGTTATTGTTATGGCTTTAGTTCTAGTTTCTCTTATTTCTTTTAGTGTATTAGCTCAAGAAACCTTAACTATTCAGGGTTCATCTACAGTTCTTCCGATAGCTCAAAAAGCTGCTGAGGTCTACATGGAAAATAATTCTGATGTGAATATTTCTGTTCGTGGTGGTGGTTCTGGTAATGGTATTGCAGCTTTAATTGATGGTGCAGTTAATATTGCAGATGCTTCAAGATTTATCAAACAAGAAGAAGTAGAAGCTGCAGTAGAAAATGGCATTTTCCCTGTACCTCATAGAGTAGCTATGGATGGTATTGCGGTAGTAGTTCATCCTTCTAACTCTGTTGAAGGACTATCGTTAGAAGATATTCAGGCAATTTATACAGGAGAAGCTACAAATTGGTCAGAATTTGGCGGCCCAGACAAAGAGATAGTAGTTGTATCTAGAGATTCAAGTTCAGGTACTTTTGAAGTATTTGGAGAAATTGCTCTTGGTGGAGAAAGACTAATGCAGGGTGCTTTACTGCAGGCTTCTAATGGTGCAGTTGCAAGTACAGTTGCAAGTACTGAAAATGGAATTGGTTATGTAGGACTTGGCTACCTTGATGATACTACAAAAACTGTTGCTGTTAATGGAGTAATGCCTTCAAACGAAACTGTTGCAAGTGGAGCATTTCCAATAGCACGTCCATTATTTATGTTTACTGATGGATGGCCAGAAGGTTTGACAAATTCATTTATTAACTTTGTACTTAGCAATGAAGGACAAGGATTAGTTGAAGAGTTAGGATTTGTACCTCTTCACTAAAATAAAATTATTATTTAATAAATATGATAAATAGATAAACAATATATAAAATAGTACTAGTATGGATTAGAAAAAGGGAGAGGCCTCTCCCTTTTTCTCAATGTTTATTTATATTATTTTAAAGCTTATTTAATTTATTTACGGGAGGGGTGAAAGATATGTTAAACTGGAAGACAAAAGAAAAGATAATCGAAAAATTACTTCTGTTCTTTGCTTTCTCTTCAATATTATTTTTAACAGGTATAATAATTGTGCTCTTTAATGAAGGTGCTCCAATTTTCACTAAGGTAGGTCTATTTGACTTTTTATTTGGTACTGAGTGGTATCCAACCTATGATCCACCAGGATTTGGAATTTTTAATTTACTTTCTGCTTCAATTGTTGTTACCATTGGAGCAATGGTGGTTGCAGTTCCATTTGGTGTTGCTTCTGCTATTTATATTTCTTATATACTGCCAAAAAAATATAAAAATATAGTAAAACCAACTATTGAAATGCTGGCTGGAGTGCCCTCAGTAATTTATGGTCTATTTGGAATGAAAATATTAGGACCCTTTCTGCAGGATATTTTTGGTCTTCCTACTGGGCTTACTGCACTAACAGCAATGATAATGTTAGGTATTATGGCACTGCCTACTATTGTGAGTCTTGCAGAAGATGCTATAACAGCAGTTCCTAAAAGTTTCAGAGATGCTTCTTTAGCTTTAGGTGGTAATCGTCTAGAAACAATGGTTAGAGTTATTTTACCTACTGCTACTTCTGGTATTGTAACCGCTATTATTCTCGGTATGGGTCGAGCAATTGGAGAGACCATGACTGTTTTGATGGTAGCTGGAGGAGCAGCCTTGTTTCCAAGCAATATTTTAAAACCTGTTCGTCCAATGACATCAACTATTGCAGCTGAGATGGGAGAAGCCTCTGTGGGAAGCACACACTATCAGGCTTTATTTGGAATAGCAATTGTACTATTTTTGATTACTCTTGTTTTCAATATCTTTGCTGACATAGCTCAACAAAGATTTAAGGAGAAGGTGAGTGGTGACTAATGGAAAAAAAGTTAACGAAAAAAAAATTAACACAAAAAATTGTTTTTAATATATTAGGCTTATGTTTGCTTATTTCTTTAGCTGTTTTGGGTATAATTATATTTTTTATTTTTCAAAGAGGAATAGGGATAATCAGCTTTGACTTCTTACTTTCTATGCCCAAAAATGGAATGACTGAGGGTGGTATATTACCTGCAATTCTAGGATCTTTCTACTTGGTTACTGGAGCAATACTTGCTGCAACTCCTCTTGGAGTTTTTGCAGCTATCTATATGACTGAATATGCTCATAAAGGTAAGATAATTAGGATAATCAGGATTGGAGTAAATAATCTTGCCGGTGTTCCATCTGTAGTCTTTGGTTTATTTGGATTATCAGTATTTGTTAAGTATTTTGGTTTTGGAGTATCTATTTTGTCTGGTTCTCTTACCTTAGCTATAGTTATATTGCCAACGATAATCAGAGCCTCAGAAGAAGCACTGATGTCAGTGCCAGATGAATACAGGAGTTCATCTTTAGCACTTGGAGCTACAAAATGGCAGACAATTAAAAATGTAGTATTACCTGCAGCAATGCCAGGTATACTTACTGGATGCATTTTGGGAGTCGGAAGAGTAGCTGGAGAAACTGCCCCCATCATTTTTACCGCAGCAACATTTTTTTCGATGCGTCTGCCAAAATCTGTTTTTTCTGAAGTGATGGCTTTGCCTTATAATATTTATGCACTTGTATCAACTGGGACATTTCCTGCCAAACAGATACCAATTGCCTATGGTACTGCAGTTGTTTTGATTGTTCTAGTGCTTTTGATTAATTTAATAGCAATAGTGATGAGAATTAAATTTAGTAAAAAAATAAGAAATTAATTTGAAAGGAGTAAATTATGATCAAAAAAAGAATGGAAGTCAAAAATTTAAATTTTTATTATGATGATTTTCAAGCTTTAAAAAATATAAGTATGCCAATGGAAGAAAATAAAGTGACAGCTTTAATTGGTCCTTCTGGATGTGGTAAATCAACTTTTTTAAGGACTTTAAACAGAATGAATGATTTAATAGATGATACGCGAGTTGAAGGAGAAGTACTCTTTGATGGAGAAAATATATATAAGCCAAATATAGATGTTGTTGAACTAAGGAAAAGGGTTGGGATGGTTTTTCAGCAGCCAAATCCTTTTCCTAAATCTGTTTTTGACAATGTTGCTTATGGACCAAGGATTCATGGTGTTAAAGACAAGAGTGAATTAGAAGAAATTGTTGAAAAAAGTTTAAAAGGTGCTGCGTTATTTGACGAAGTAAAAGACCGTTTAAATGACTCTGCTTTAGGTTTATCAGGAGGACAGCAGCAAAGGCTTTGTATTGCAAGGGCTTTAGCTGTAAAGCCTGAAGTTTTATTAATGGATGAACCCGCTTCTGCTCTTGACCCGGTTGCAACAGCAAAAATTGAAGATTTAATTGATGAATTAAAAAAAGAATATACAATAGTTATTGTAACACACAGCATGCAGCAGGCTGCCCGAGTTTCAGATAATACTGGATTTTTCTTAATGGGTGATTTAGTTGAGTTTGATAAGACTGATAAAATTTTTGAAAATCCTTCTGATCAAAGAACAGAAGATTATATAACAGGTAGATTTGGATAAAACCCCAGAATTCTTTACAGCTTATTATAAATGGAGTATAATATTTCAAAAGATGTTTAAGGAGGAATATCAAATGAGTGATTCCCGTAAGAGTTTTCACATAGAGTTAAAAGAATTAGAAAATGAAATGTTAAAAATGGGAAGCATTGTCGGAGAGAGTATTCGTAACAGTATAGAATCATTAGTAAATAAGGATATGGAACTTGCTGATCAAATAATAGAAGATGATGATATTATAGATGATTACGAAGTGGAATTAGAAGAAAAATGTACGCGCTTAATTGCTTTACAGCAGCCTGTAGCTATAGATTTGAGAAAAATAATTGTGATCTCTAAATTGGCAACTGATTTAGAGAGGATTGGAGATCATGCCTCTAATATTGCTTATAGGGTAAAAGAAATAGGACAGGATAAATTAATTAAGCAAATGCAGAATTTACCTAAAATGACTGATCTTGTGGTAGAAAGACTGCAGAATGCTCTTAGAGCGTTTGTTAATATGGATTTAGAACTTGCTAGTAAAGTAATTGAAAGAGATGAAGAAGTCGATCTTTTTGATGAACAAATACAAGCAGAGTTGATAAGCATAATGAGTGAAGACTGCGAAAATATTCCGCAGGGGACATCATTGATGTTTATCAGCCGTTATCTCGAAAGAATTGGTGATCATTCTACAAACATTTGTGAAAGAACTATATATATGAAAACAGGAGAAAGAAAATAATATTAAAACCTTTAGTTTTATCATTTGTTAATAATATAATAAAAGTAAATAGTTGAACCCTACTATATTTTTAAAGCTAGACAATCCCCTATGGTAGGCAGATAATATACCTAAATCTGTCTATATAGGGGATTTTAACTTCTATAAAAGCAAACATTAAATATAAGAAAAATTTTATTAAACTATAATAAAATGACTCATAATTTTTTACTCCATTATTATAAAAATTTAAATTCTTACGAGAGGTTGACTAAATAAATTTTGGAGGTTATAATACATTTATAAAAAAGGAATGAGAAGATGCTAAAAAAATTTGCGAGTTATTATAAAAATCACTGGAAATTATTTACTGTAGACATTATTTGTGCTTTTTTAATGTCTGGACTTGATTTAGTTTTTCCAGTTTTTATTCAGCGTTTAATAGATGATTATTTTCCACAGCGAAATTTAAATATGATGATTAGAATTTCTGCAGTACTTCTGGTACTATATTTGTTAAGATATTTGTTTCAATATATAGTACATTTTTGGGGGCATGTCGTTGGTATCAGAATGGAAACTGATATGCGCTCAGAATTGTTTACCCATTTACAAAAGCTTTCTTTTAAATTTTATGATAACAATAAAGTAGGATATTTAATGTCCCGAGTGGTAAATGACCTTAATAATATTTCGGAGCTTGCACATCACGGTCCAGAAGATATTTTTATTTCTTCAATGCTGCTTATTGGTTCTTTTCTAATCTTAGTAAATATGCATTGGCAGTTGGCTCTATTTACTTTTGCTTTAATCCCAATTATGTTTTTCTTTTCTCTTCATTTGGGAGAAAAAATGTATGAAGCTCTAAAAGTAATCAGAGAAAAGATGGCAGAGGTAAACACAATTGTTGAAGATAGTCTAAGTGGGATTAGAGTAGTAAAATCATTTACTAATGAAGATTATGAAAATGAAAAATTTTGTGAGGGTAACCATAATTATAGACGTTCTCGTGAGTATGCAATGAAAAATATGGCTAAATTCCATTCTGGAATGAATTTTTTTATCAATTTAATTATGCTTACAACTCTAGCTGCAGGTGGTTACTTTATTTACGTTGGTTCACTTACAACAGGTCAGATGGTTGCATTTTTATTTTATGTTAATATGTTTATGAATCCCATTCGACGTTTAGTTAATTTTAATGAACAGTTTCAGCGAGGAATGTCAGGTTTCAGCCGCTTTAAAGAGCTGCTTGAAGTAGATCCAGAAATAGTTGATGAAGAAGATGCAGCTGTATTAAAAGATGTTGAGGGATTAATAGAATATGATAATATAACATTTGGGTATGATAATCATGATAAAGTATTAGAGAATGTAAATATAACTATTGAACCTGGTGAAACAATTGCTTTTGTCGGCCCTTCAGGTGCGGGTAAATCAACATTAACAAAACTGCTGCCGAGATTTTATGAGATTGATGCAGGAGAACTCAAAATTGATGGTATAAATATTAAAGATGTTACTCTTGAATCTCTAAGGAAGAATATTGGAATAGTACAGCAGGATGTTTTTCTCTTCAATGGAACAGTTAGAGAAAACATAGCATATGGTAATAGTAATGCTTTAGATGAAGATATAATCGAGGCAGCTAAAAAAGCAAATGCACATGACTTTATTCTTTCTTTAAAAGATGGTTACGATACTGATATAGGAGAAAGAGGAGTCAAATTATCAGGTGGTCAAAAACAGAGGCTCTCAATTGCAAGATCTTTTTTGAAAAATCCACCTATTCTTATTCTAGATGAAGCTACTTCTTCTCTAGATAACAGAAGTGAAAAAATAATTCAAAAATCACTGGAAAAACTTGCAGAGGGAAGAACAACTCTTGTTGTTGCTCACAGGCTTTCTACGGTTATTAACTCTGATCAGATAATTGTTTTAACAGATGAAGGTATTGTTGAAAGAGGTTCTCACAGTGAGCTGATAAGTCAGGACGGAGAATACTCTCAATTGTATAATGAACAATTCAAAGATGAATTAGCTGTTTAAAATACTAACCGGACTGTTTTCAGTCCGGTTAGTATTTTGACAACTAAAGATAAATCTGCGATACTATTATCATAGAAATAATAAGATTATAATTATTTAAACTAATAGATCAAGCAAATATTTTTTATAAAAGTATATTGTAAAATTTTAAATTCAACTTTGAAAGGAAGATTTGTTTTGAACAGAAAATTATATCGTTCTCGTAATGATCGTATGATTGCAGGTGTGTGTGGAGGTCTAGCTGAATATTTTAATGTAGATTCTACTTTTATTAGACTAGCAGTATTATTTATATTCTTATTTCAAGGTGTTGGTTTAATAGCTTATTTAATTGCTTGGGTTGTAATGTCAGAAGAACCAGTTAGAGATGGCAGAAATATGCCTGATGATTATTATATCGAAGAAAGAACTACATCAAGTAAAGAAGATGAAAATTACAAAGAAGAATCTGGAAGAGAAGAATATAAATCCAGCTCTTCTAAAGATAATAGAAGGAGAAAACTTTTTGCAGTAATATTAATCATTGTAGGATCTATATTTTTGCTTGATATCTGGATACCAGATTTATACTGGGAAAGATACTGGCCGCTAATTTTAGTTGCTGCAGGATTTTTGCTTTTAAAAGGTGATAATAATGAATAATAATAAAGACAGGATACTGATGGGACTTCTCTTTATAATAGCCGGTATATTATTTTTTGGAGAAACTATGGGCCAGTATAATTTGAATTTTGCACTTTTTTTAAGAAACTACTGGCCTGTTCTATTAATAATATATGGACTTCATGTTCTGCTGCAAAATAGCAGATTCTGGTTTTTAGTACCTTTAATAGTTATTCTATTGTCTGCTTATTATATATATTATCTAATAAACTATCAACCTGTTCATATATTTCCTAATTTTAGAGAGAGGATTTTTGATTTTAATAATTTGCCTTTTAGATAAAGTGTTCTATTTAAGTCTTTTTTCAATAATTGGAGCAATTATGATAATCAATAATATTTTAAATATATCTCCAGGTATAAAGGGGATTACTGTCATATTTAAAGCAGATATCAATCCAGTACCAGTAATCAATATAAAATAGATACTTCCTATTATGTAATTACTAATTACAGCAGCAGTATAAATTAAGAAGTTCTTCATTTTATTTTCTGAATAATGTCCAGCTATCCAAGCTGCAATAATAAAACTAATTAAAAAACCACCTGTGGGACCGATAAGGATCCCAATTCCTCCACGTCCCCCAGAAAATATTGGTAAACCAGCAGCACCTAAAAGTAAATATACAATTTGTGAGAGAACACCATATTTTTTACCCAATAATCTTCCTGATAACAATACAAAAAAAGTTTGTAATGTAATAGGAACAGGTGAAAATGGTAGTGGTATTATCAAGTATGCTCCAACAGCTGTGAGAGCAGTCATTAATGCTGCTTTTATCATTTTGTTTGTCTGCAATATTATCTCCCTTTCTATAAATGACCTCAGGTCATATTGTAAATCATTAAAGATAATATTATCACAATTGTTTTTGAATTTAAAGAGTTAAAAAATATTTATATTGGAGGATTCAAATGAAAGAAATATATATAAATGCCCCAGCTAAAATAAATCTCGTACTTCATATAAAGGGATTAAGAAATGATGGATATCATGAATTAGATATGCTAATGCAGAGTATCTCTTTATCTGATAGAATAAAATTAAAAAAAAATAGTGGTGGTATAATTATAAAAAATTCAGACTATGATTTACCAAATGATGAAAACAATCTGGCTTATAAAGCGGCAGAATTATTTTTTGAGAAAAATAATATTGACCGTGGAGTAGAGATTTACATACAAAAAAACATACCTATAGCTTCGGGTATGGCAGGTGGAAGTTCTGATGCTGCAGCAGTTATGAGGGGATTATATAAATTATATAATTTAGAAGCTGATTTAAACCAAATTAGAGAATATTTATCAGAAATCGGATCAGATGTTCCTTATTGTTTAGAAGGTGGGACAGTTTATGCATCTGGAAGAGGAGAGAAGATTGAATTTTTACCTTTCATTGGTGAAATGTATCTTGTGGTTGTCACTCCAAAGATTTGTGTTTCAACTCCAGAGGTATTTAGTATTTATGATGAAATGAAAGATTTTGATTATTATAATGACAATTATAATATACAAGAAATAATAGATAATATAAAATCTGACAAGGAAATTGATTGGAATTTAAATTTTAAAAACGACTTAGCTAAGCCAGCCAGAAAAATTTGTAGTGAAATCAAAAAGATTGAAGATATAATGAAAAATACTGAATCTCTACTGTATTTAATGTCAGGGAGTGGACCAACTGTATTTGCGATTTATGGATCACGGAAGAAAGCAGAAAAGATTGCAGTGAACTGGCCAAGAAAAAATGATTTTGTAATAACTGCTAAAACTATAGATAGATATTAGAATAATTTTTTATTTGAGTTTTTAAATTCCTGACATGAGATTGACATCAGATTTTATTCATGTTATACTTTCGGCAGCAAATAATAACATTCTGGGAGTAGTGTTAAATATGAAAAGGGAAAAAAATATCACAATGAAAGAAACTAAAGAAAAAACTGGACTAAGTTCAAGACAAATACGCTATTATGATGAACAGGATTTGATATTTCCTGAACGAAGCAGCGGCAATCAGAGGCTTTTTTCGGAAAGTGATATTAAACGTCTTTTAAAAATTAAAGAATTATTAAGTAGGGGTAATAGTATAGAAACGGTTAGGAGTATATTAAAACCTCCTGAATTCGAAGAAATTAATCATCAGGAGTATGATTTAGATTATAATGATTCATATGATAAATTTGGGGATATGAGGCTTGACTCATTATATCCTGTCTCCAATCGTTCAG
The DNA here is from genome assembly GCA_964649895.1 of uncultured Halanaerobium sp. Lineage (GTDB taxonomy): Bacteria > Bacillota > Halanaerobiia > Halanaerobiales > Halanaerobiaceae > Halanaerobium. Next base: position 15,843 of record CAZYRX010000005.1, on the reverse strand, counting down.
CTCTAATAAAAAAACTTTCCCTGAGTAAAAACGAAAATTCCCAAGAGGAGGATAATTAAAGATGTCAAAGTTGAGTAAAGATGATATTTTAAGGATGGCAGAGGAAAAAGAAGTTGAGTTTATTAGACTGCAGTTTGTCGATATTTTAGGAATCATTAAAAATGTTGCGATTACAATTGAACAGCTGCCAGAAGCACTTGACGGAAAGATAATGTTTGATGGATCATCTATTGAAGGTTTTACACGTATCCATGAATCCGATATGTATTTAAAACCAGATTATGATACATTTGTTGTATTTCCCTGGGAAACAAGTGGTGGTCATACTGCAAGAATGATGTGTGATATATATACACCTGATGGTGAACCTTTTGTGGGTTGTCCTAGAAGCACTTTGAAGAAAGTCATGGCAGAAGCTGAAGAGATGGGATATGAGATGTTTGCTGGTCCAGAACCAGAATTTTTTCTTTTTGAGAAGGATAAAGAAGGAAATCCTACCACAAAAACCCATGATAAAGGTGGCTATTTTGATTTATCACCAATTGATCTTGGAGGAGATGCAAGACGAGATACTGTTTTAGCTCTTAAAAAAATGGGATTTGAAGTAGAAGCTGCTCATCATGAAGTAGCTCCAGGACAGCACGAAATTGATTTTAAGTATACCGATGTTTTAAGAACTGCAGATAATATAGCAACTTTTAAATTTGTTACAAAAATTATTGCTATGCAGCACGGTCTTCATGCTACCTTTATGCCAAAACCAATTTATGGAGAAAGTGGATCTGGAATGCACGTACATCAGTCTTTATATAAAGATGGAGAAAACGCTTTTTATGATGCTGAAGATGAATTTGGATTAAGTGAAATTGCATATTATTATATTGGTGGACTTTTAAAACATGCTAAATCGACAGCGGCAATTTTAAATCCAACCATTAATTCTTATAAAAGATTAGTACCTGGATATGAAGCACCAGTGTATATTTCTTGGTCAACTCAAAACAGAAGTGCTCTGGTAAGAGTTCCTTCTGCAAGAGGTAATGCAACTAGATTAGAATTGAGAAATCCTGATCCTGCTGCAAATCCATATTTAGCAACTGCTGTGATGCTAAAGGCTGGATTGGATGGAATTAAAAATCAAATTGATCCAGGAGAACAAACTACTGATAACATTTATGAAATGAATTATCAGCAGAGAAAGTCACGGGGAATCACCAGTCTTCCTTCTACAATTATGGAAGCAGTTGGTTATCTTAAAGAAGATGAATTAATAAAGGAAACATTAGGCGAACATATTTTTAATCATATTATTGAAGCTAAAAAAATAGAATGGTCTGTCTACAAAAAACAGGTTCATACATGGGAAATTGACCAGTACCTTACAACATATTGATAAATGATTAATTTAAAAGAAATTAAGCAGAGATATTGAGGAGGCAAATACCTATGGAAGGTAGAGATAATATACAGGATCATCTTAAAAAACTGGATATGCAGCATTTAGATACAAGATCTCTTTCTTTTTTAGCATTATTTATTGCTTTTACTTCTGTAGCAACTTATTTACATATTCCAGGGCCAAGCAGTTCTTATTTTAATTTAGGAGAGGTCGCTATTTACACAATTGCTTTAACCTTTGGTGGTAAAGCAGGTGCTGTGGCTGGTGGAGTAGGTTCAGCACTAATGGATATTATTTTAGGATATTCAATTTGGGCCCCATTTACTTTTTTGATAAAAGGAATTGAAGGATTTGTTGTTGGTAAAATTGCTGGAACTAAAAAGAGATCAGGTATAGAGCGCAAGATTTTTGCCATTACTATAGGTGGGAATATAATGATAATTGGTTATGCTTTGACAAAAGCATTTCTATTAAGTTGGGCAGTTGTTCTTCCAGAAATTGGGATTGATTTTGCCCAGATGTTAATAGGTGGAGTACTTGCTATTCCATTATCTCATCATCTTGATAATTATTTTGGGAAGTGATAGAAATGGAAATTGGAAAAGTTGCTGGAAATAAATTAAAAAAAGTTATTTTAGATAAAATAGATCATTTTAGATCAGATGTTCTTGTGCCAGCTGGACCTGGAGAAGATAGTGCGGTCATAGATTTTGGTGATTATATGCTGGTGGTTTCTTCTGATCCTATTACAGGAGCAGAACGAAATGCAGGATTTCTAGCTGTAAATGTCGCATGTAATGATATTGCTGCAGCAGGTGCAGAACCTTTTGGGATTCAGGTCGTTTTACTTCTTCCCCCAGAATTAGAAGAAGAGAAATCAGAAGAAATTATGGAAGATATAGTTGCAACTGCTAAAGAGATAGATGTTGAAGTGCTTGGTGGCCATACGGAGATTACTGATCTGGTAAATAAACCGATTATAGTTGTTACTTCTTTAGGAAAAGCTAAAAAAAATGAATTAACTTCTAGTTCTTCTGCAGAAGCTGGGGATATATTATATATATCGAAAGGTATGGGAATCGAAGGTTCTTTTATTCTGGCTAATGAATATGAAAACTATTTACTCAAAGAAGGAGTTAAACCTGATTCAATTCGATCGGTAAAAAAATATATTAATAAGTTGAGTGTTCTGCCGGAGAGTAGAATTGCTAGAAAAAATGGAGTGAAAGCTCTGCATGATGTAACTGAGGGTGGAGTATATGGGGCTGTTGCAGAAATGGCTGCAGCCTCAAATTTAGGTTATCTTATAGAAAAAGATAACTTTAATATTAGTAGTGAGGTTGCAGATATTTGTAATAAATTGAATATGGATCCGGCTGGACTTATTTCATCAGGAACTATGCTGATGGCAGCACCAGAAGAAATAAATTTAAAGGAAATATTCAAAAATAACGATATAAATATATCAAGAGTTGGTAAATTACTGAAAAGTGGACAATATATTATTGAGAACGGCGAAAAAAAGGTGTTTGAACCCCCTACAAAAGACGAGTTGTGGAAATTTATAGAAAAAAATATATAAAAACCTTGACTTTTACAGTTTTTGGAATTATAATATAATTAACATATAATTCCAAAAGGTGGTGTATTTAGTGGAGATTACAGATGTTAGGGTTTTTCCGGTGGATATTAATGGAAGTATGGTGCAGGCATATGCTACAGTTACTTTTGATGAATCACTTGTAATACGCGATATGCGTATTATAGAAGGGAAAAATGGCATTTTTTTATCGATGCCAGCTAGGAGAAGAAGGAATGGGGAGTTTCAGGATGTCTGTTTTCCTATTTCTGCTAAGCTAAGGGATACTCTAGAGAATAGAGTTCTCGAAAAATTCGATCAGAAGCTTGCAGGGGCATGATTGGTTTTGTTTTAAATTTTATCACACTGCTCGATCGAGTAGTGTGATTTTTTTATCTTGACAAAGCTCTTGTTCTCTGTTATACTTCAAGCGATTAAAGACATATGATGGAATAATAATGTCCATCTATATACAATTAGATTTGAGGGATTTAAGTAAATGCAACCATATGTGATGGCAAGTGACCTCTATCGATTTAAACTAGCTTTAGTTTTGGGTAGAGGAAAAAGACTAAAAAAAATTATGCGTAAATATCCAACTGAAGAAAAATTCAAGAAAGCTGAAACAAGGGATTTAATAAACCTAATAAATGCAGAAAACCAACCTGATATTATAGAACAACTATTTTCTTTAGATGAATTGTATGATGAATTAGTAACATTCAAAGCTAATCCTTTCTGGAGCAAAAAACCAAAAGCAAAAAAGATAATGGCAGTAGATACAGAATACTATAAGAGCAAACTTGATCTAATTCAGTTTGTTGTAATGGATACTAATAAGATCATTGACTCTGGTGTTATATTTACTAATGAAGATATTGCACCAAGTGTTGATCCCAAAAAAGGCATTAAATATTTAAGGCAGATTATAAATGAACATAAACCAGACTTGCTTGTGGGTCATAATTTTAATTCTGATGTTTCAATACTAGAAACTGCTGCAGCAAGAAGACTGCCAGAGCTTTATTTTTATGATGATACGATGGATTTAATGTACTACAGTAATTTAGCAAATATTTTGGGTGGTTATGGTTTGAACGATACTGCAAAAAAATTATTTGATCATTCAGCCCCAGATTTAGATACAGCCTATTCCGATCCGTCTTTACTCGTACAATATGGTTTGAAAGATGCACTTTTTACTTTATTAATAAGACAATATATGATGAATGGGGAATTCTCTAATAAATCTTTTGACTTTAAGGTACAGCGGGTTATTAAAAAAGAAAATAGAAGTTTATTTAATGATAGAATAGAATTTTCTATTGTAAATAAAGGAGGACTTATTGATGGCTGATTTTTTAAGTGTTATTCTTGCAGCGGGTAAGGGTACAAGAATGAAATCTGATAAAATCAAGGTTTTACATAAAGCTGCAGGTAAGGCAATTATTAAACATGTTATTCATACTCTTGATGATCTATCAACTAAAATCATCAATGTAGTTGGACATCAAAAAGAACAGGTAAAATTAGAATTGAAGGATCTCTATAATTTAGACATAGATTATGTAATTCAGCAAAAACAACTGGGTACAGGTCATGCAGTTAAACAGGCATCAGAATATATTGATAATCATTCAGGACCTGTCTTAATTCTATATGGAGATACTCCATTACTTAGAAAAGAAACTGTTTCTAAATTTGTTGAAAACCACAAAGAAAATAATTCTGATTTATCAGTTATGACAGCAATTTTTTCAAATCCTGAAGGATATGGAAGAATTCTTAAAGATGATTCTGGAAAATTAAATGCTATTATAGAAGAAAAAGATGCAGATGAAGATCTAAAAAAAATTAAGGAAGTTAATAGTGGTGTTTATTGTGTTGATTCGAAGCTGCTTACTCTTTTCTTGAAAAATATGGATAACAATAATGCGCAGGATGAGTATTATTTAACAGATTTAGTTGAATTTGCAGTAGAAAATGGAAAAGACATTGATACTTTTACTGTATCTAATCCGGAAGAAATTATAGGTATTAATACACGTAAACAGCTTGCAGATGCCGAAAAAGTATTAAGAAAAAGAATAATAAATAAACATTTTGATAATGGAGTTACTATTATAGACCCCCAAAATACATATATAGATGCTGAAGTGAAAATTGATAGGGATGTAATAATCTATCCCTTCTGTTATTTAGAAGGTGAAACAACAATCGGTAAAAATACAGTTATTAACCCTCACTGTAGACTTCAAGATGCAGAAATAGCTTCTAATGTAAATATTTTATCAAATACAATTATTAGAAATAGTTCAGTAGGAGAAAATACAGATGTAGGTCCTTTTGCGTATTTAAGACCGGGCTCACAAGTTGCAGACAACTGTAAAATAGGCGATTTTGTTGAATTGAAGAAAACAAAGGTTAAAAGTGGAGCAAAAGTACCTCATTTATGTTATGCAGGAGATGCTGAAATTGGTGAAAGAACTAATATAGGTGCTGGCACCATCTTTGCTAATTATGATGGTGAAAACAAACATCAAACAAAAGTAGGGAAAGATGTATTTATTGGAAGTGATTCTATTTTGATTGCCCCATTAAAGATTGGTGATAATGCAAAAACTGCTGCTGGATCTGTTGTAACAAAAGATATAGAAAAAAATCAAACAGTTATGGGTGTACCTGCCCGTATCTATAAAAAATGATTATTTGGGAATGATTTTCTAAATTAATGTATTGGGGGTTAGAAAATGTCAACTTATAGTGAACAGCTAAAAATATTTACTGGAAATTCTCATCCTAAATTAGCCGAAGATCTTTGTGAATATCTCGGGACCGAGCTTGTTAATGCAGAAGTGGGTCGTTTTAAAGATGGAGAAATTAGTGTCAGAACTTTTGAAACTGTTCGTGGTGCTGATGTTTTTGTTGTTCAACCAACTTCTCCACCAGTTAATGAAAATCTAATGGAGTTGTTAATTATTATTGATGCTCTGAGAAGAGCTTCTGCTCGTAGAATTACTGCAGTTATTCCATATTATGGTTATGCAAGACAGGATAGAAAAGCGAATCCCAGAGATCCTATCACTTCAAAACTAGTTGCAAATCTACTTACTCAAGCTGGAGCCAGAAGAATTTTGTCTATTGATTTTCATGCTTCACAAATTCAAGGTTTTTTTGATATTCCGGTAGATCATCTTTATGCATCACCGATTATGGTAGATTATTTTAAAGATTTTGATCGCTCTAATTTAATCGCAGTAGCTCCTGATGTTGGCTCTGTAAAAAGAGTTCGCTCTTTTGCAGAAAGTTTAGATATTCCAATGGCAATTATTGATAAGAGAAGACCAAAAGCTAATGTAGCTGAAGTTATGAATGTTATTGGGGAAGTTGATGGGAAAAATGTAATACTGCTTGATGATATGATTGATACTGCTGGTACTATAACAGCTGCTGCATCTGTATTAAAAGAAAAAGGGGCAAAAGATATATATGCTTGTGGAACACATGCGCTTTTCTCTGGCCCTGCTGTTGAGAGATTAAAAAATGCTCCGATAAGCAAGATCGTTGTAACAAATACAATTGCTCAAGAAGACCATGGATTAGAAAATTTGGAAGTTTTATCTGTTGCTCCCCTGTTAGGAGAAGCAATTGACAGGATTTTCAAAGATTTATCAGTAAGTGTTTTGTTTTAAATTATAGTTCCTTATAATCTCAGCAAATATCTTTGTATCGTTTTAGTTTATAGTATTTTAATATAAAATCAAACAAATCTTATAAATCACTTGTTTAAAATTTATATTGATGTTATAATAAAATTTGTTATGTTTTATTAATTGCAGACCTGCCAGCGTCTAATTTTACTGGCTTTAAATTTAATTTATGCAAGGAGAGGATAGTCATGGAAAGACATTCTATTGAAGTGGAAACGAGGACTAAAACTGGAAAGGGAGCTGCCCGTAAAATAAGAAGAAGCGGTCAAATTCCTGGTGTTGTTTATGGTAGAGGAAATGAGCCTAAATCAATTAAAGTAAATCCACAAGATATTGAAAAAATTCTTTTTTCAAATGCAATTATTGATCTTTCATTTGCAGAAGAGGATAGTGGAGAGGCAACTGTAATAATCAAAGATTTTCAGAGAGATGTAATTAAAAAGAATTTGTTACATGTTGATTTTCAATTTATATCTATGGACGAAAAGATTACAGTTTCTGTACCATTGAATTTAGAAGGTACAGCAGCTGGTGTACATGAAGGTGGAGTGCTGCAGCAGCTAATCAGAAACATTGAGATTGATGCTTTGCCTGCTGAAATCCCTTCCGAAATCACTCTTGATATTTCTGAGCTAGAAATGGGAGATTCTTTAGCAGTATCAGATCTTGAACTTCCAGAAGGTATTGATCTGGTAACTGATATTGATGAAGTAATTGTAACTGTTGTTACACCTACAGAGCTTATAGAAGAAGAAGAGGAAGAAGAGGAAGAAGAGTTCTTAGAGCCAGAAGTTATTGGTGAAGAAGAAGAAGGAGAAGAAGGCGAAGAAGGAGAAGAAGAAAGCGAAGACTGGGAAGAAAAAGAATATTAATAGTAAATAATAATGAGTGCGGTCTTCTGACTGCGCTCAAATTTACTTATTTGGAGGTTTTGTGGTTGAGAGTAATTGCTGGCCTGGGCAATCCAGGTGAAAAATACGCTAACACAAAACATAATATTGGTTTTATGATAACAGCAGCTCTTGCCAGAAAATATTCTATAAAGAGCAGTTATAAATTTGATGGTCTTTATGGAGACTATTTTTTTGGTGGAGAAAAAATAATGATTTTTCAGCCAATGAAGTACATGAACAGAAGTGGTCAGCCTATCCAAAAAATTTTGAAATATTATGAAATTCCACCTGAAAATTTGCTGGTTATTCATGATGATTTAGATCTTGATTTAGGTACAATAAGATTTAAAAAAAATGGTAGAAGCGGCGGTCATAATGGCATAAAGTCTATTATTGAAAGAATAGGTACAGATCAGTTTAAAAGATTGAAGGTTGGTATTGGAAGACCGCCTGAAAATATATCTGTAAGTGATTATGTTTTAAGCAAGTTTCAGGGTGAAGAAAAAGATATTGCAAATAATGTTATAGAAAAATCTGTTTCTGCTGTTGAATTAATGTTAAAAGAAGATATACATAAAGCAATGAATAAATTTAATGGATAATAGGCCCGTGCATACTATGCAGGGGCTCTTTTGCCATTGCTTTAATTATTAAGGAGAAATCTAAATGAATTTTAGAAAGATGTTGCTAGAAAATCAAAAATTTAATAATATTTCAAAAAACATCAATGGAAAAAATATGAGGATTTCCGGCTTGAGCAGCAGCAGAATTTCTTATTTTGCAGTTAATTTTTTAGAGAAAGCTGAAAAAGATATTGTGTTTTTTCTCCCAGACAATTATTCTCTTCAACAAATGCAGGAAGATTTACTGAGATTAATTAATAAAGACGACTTTTTAGTATTTCCTGAAGAAGAAATTCTCCCTCATGAACAGCTTATGCCTGATTTAACAACTATGAGTGAAAGGACAAAAGTACTAACAGAACTACTTTTTAATGAAGATCAAAGAAAAATAATACTAACTACTCCTGCAGCTGTTTTTAAAAAACTATCTCCTAAAAAAATATATAGGGAGAAAAGTATTTTTATTGACAGAAATTCAGAAGTTGATTTAAAAGATTTCCAAAGAAAACTTTTTGCGCTAGGTTATAAAAGAGAAGAAATGGTAGAGGCACCCGGGCAATACAGTATTAGAGGTGGAATAATAGATGTATTTACTCTGCTTGATGAACAGCCATTTAGAATAGAGCTTTTTGGAGATGAAGTCGATTCAATTAGGAAAATTGATCTTAGTGCTCAGAGATCAAAAGAAGAAACTGATGAAATCATAATACCACCTTTTGCTAATTTAATCATTGATGAACATGTGGTGAAAAGGTCATATCCAAAAATTAAAAAAGCATATGGAGAAGCGGTTAAGAGGCTTATTGAGAATGATATGTTAGAAGAAGCTGATTATTTAAAAAATAAAGCAAAAAAAATGCTGGAAGATCTAGAAGAAAAACATCGTTTTCCAGGTTTTGAGCAATTTTTACCCTATTATTATTCAAATCCAGCAAGTTTTTTTGAATACTTATCAGATAGTATTATTTTCTCTGTAAGACCAGATAAAATTTCACAGAAAAGAAAAAGTTATTACCAGGAAATATTAGACACACAATCAAGACTTCTTGAGCAGGGAATAATTCTACCTGATTATATAGAAAATTTTTTAACTGAAGAAGAGTTCAAAATTGGTATTAATGAAAATAAAGTTGTTGAAATCACCTCTGATTTTGATAAAAAAAATTTAGAAAAAAATGAGATAAATTTTGATACAGAATCCCTCGAACCATTTCATGGTCAGCTTGAATTGTTTTCTGATAAAGTTGAAGAATTTTTAAAAAGAGGGTATAAGGTCGCTGTAACTCTTAATTCTTCTAGTAAAAAAAGAAGGATTACTATGTTCTTGGAAGATAAAGGATTTAAAATATCTGATGATTTTTCTCAATCTAAGCTTGCAGTTTTTGCTGATAGCCTTGCAGAAGGTTTTATTTTCAATGATATAAAACTGGCTGTTTTCACCGATAAAGAAGTTTTTGGTAGTGAGCAGAAACGAAAAAGAAAAATTGGAGATTTTGAAGATGGTGTTGAGATCAACAGCATAGATGATCTTAAATCTGGAGATTATGTTGTTCACGAAAACCATGGAATCGGTAAATACCTTGGTGTTAAAACTTTAGAGATTCAAGGTCAGCACAAAGATTATCTTGTTTTAAAATATGCAGGAGAAGATAAACTTTATGTGCCTACAGACAAGATTAATCTTGTTCAAAAATATATTGGTTCAGATAGCGGGAAACCTAAATTATATAAACTGGGAAGTAGTGACTGGAAAAAAGTTAAGGATAAAGTGGAGAAATCTGTTAAAGAAATGGCAATTGGTCTTCTAGAATTATATGCTGAAAGAGAAACTTTAACAGGTTATCAATTTTCTGATGACATGTTATGGCAGCAGGAATTCGAAGAGGCATTTCCATTTGAAGAGACTCCTGATCAAAAAGAAGCTATTCAAGAAGTTAAGTCAGATATGGAATCAAAAAAACCTATGGATAGATTATTATGTGGTGATGTAGGTTATGGAAAAACTGAAGTTGCCATCCGAGCAGCGTTCAAAGCTGCCCTTGATGGTAAACAAACAGCAGTTTTAGTGCCAACAACAATTTTAGCACAGCAGCATTTTAACACCTTTGAGGAACGGATTGCTGATTTCCCTGTAAATGTTGAGATGTTAAGCCGTTTTAAAACAGCTGCAGAGCAAAGAAGAACTCTCAAAAAACTAATTAAAGGTGAAGTGGATATTTTAATTGGTACACATAGACTTCTTTCTAAAGATGTAATTTTTGATGATTTAGGGTTATTAATAATTGATGAAGAACAACGATTTGGAGTTACTCATAAAGAAAAACTTAAAGATTTAAAACGCAATGTTGATGTTCTTACTCTGACTGCAACCCCAATTCCAAGGACTCTTCATATGGCTTTAGTAGGGGTTCGCGATATGAGTTTAATTGAAACGCCTCCAGAAAATAGATATCCAATTAGAACTTTTATTAAAGAAAAAAACAAAGAGCTAATTTCTAGCTCAGTCCGTCGTGAATTAGCAAGGGATGGTCAAATTTATTTTGTACACAATAGAGTAGAAGATATAGAAAAAACAGCCGGGAAACTACAGAAAATATTACCTGAAGCAAAAATTGCAGTAGCACATGGTCAGATGAGAGAGAAAAGACTTGAAAAAATTATGTATGACTTTTATCATCATAAATTTGATATTTTAGTTTGTACAACAATCATTGAAACTGGTCTTGATATTCCGAATGTAAATACAATTATTATAAATCATGCTGACAGAATGGGTCTATCTCAGCTTTATCAGCTTAGAGGTAGAGTTGGAAGAACAAATAGAATTGCTTATGCTTATTTATTATATGAAAGAAATAGAATTCTTCCAGAAGTTGCTGAAAAAAGACTTGAGGCTATAAAAGAATTTTCTTCTCTTGGGTCTGGATTTAAAATAGCCATGAGAGATTTGGAAATAAGAGGTGCAGGTAATCTTTTAGGGCCAGAACAAAGTGGGCATATTTCTGCAGTCGGTTTTTCATTATACACTAAACTTCTAGAAGGTACTATTGAAGATCTTAAAGGTGAAAAAGAGAGTATAAAAATAGAGGTTGAAGTTGATCTGGATTTAGATGCATATATTCCTGATGATTATATAAAATATGAGGCCAGAAAAATTGAAATTTATAAAAAAGTGAAAAACATAAAAAGCGAAACCGATGCAGTAGATGTTATTGATGAGCTAATTGATAGATTCGGTGAGCCACCAGAAGAAGTTATGAGATTAATTAATACTGCAAGGTTAAAGGTATTAGCTGCAGAACTTAATATAGATTTGATCAGGCAGGAAGGAAAAGTAGTCCGCTGTCAATTTATTGATGCCCAATCAGTAGATGGGAGAAAATTAGTTGAATTTAGTCAAAAGTATGCAAGAAGAATAAAAATTAGATCAGCAAAAAAACCACAATTGCTTATTAAGACAAGGAAATCTTCAAAAATTGATAAAGAATTGATAAAAATGTTAAAATACTTAAAAAATATTAAATTAAAAGATCCAGAAGATAAAAAATAGATAATGAATAAATAACTATTATTATCTATAAAAGAAGATTAAGGGTGTAGTTTATGGAAACAAAAAACAAGAATAATTTTATAAAAGGGGCAGCAATATTAACTGCTGCAGGAATGGCAGCACGAGTAATGGGATTTGGGTACAGGGTAATTCTTACCAGAATTATTGGTGCTGAAGGGATGGGGTTATATCAGATGGCTTATCCCATCTATACAATATTGCTTGTTGTTTCCAGGTCAGGTATACCTGTTGCTTTAGCAAAACTAATTGCAGATAGAATTGCTTCAAATAAGAAAAAGGAAGCATATAAAATCTTTATAGTTGCAAGGCGAATGAGTCTTATAGTTGGAATTTTGGTTTCAATTATAATGGCTTTATCTGCAAAACCATTAATTAGGATACTTAGTCTGGATCCCAGAGCTTATTATGCTGTACTTGCGATCTCGCCAGCTATCTTAGTTGTATCGATTATGGCTTCTTTTAGAGGTTTTTTTCAGGGCCTACAGGATATGGTTCCAACTGCAGTTTCTCAGGTTTCTGAACAGTTCATCAGAATGATAACTATGATTCTTTTGGTTGTCTTTTTAGCACCTTATGGATTAGAATATGCAGCAGCAGGAGCAAGTTTCGGAGCAGTTACCGGGGCTTTGGGTGGACTATTGATATTATTTTTTATATACTATAAAAGAAGAGAAAATATTTTTGATTTTTTATCTCGTGGAGACGATATACAAAATCTAAAATCTATGAGTATAGTTAGAAGAATTACTGCGTTAGGAGTTCCAATTACACTTGGGGCACTTGTTATGCCGCTGATGAGTCTTGTGGACTTAATATTTGTTCCGAATCGTCTTCAAACTGCAGGATTTTTAGTAACGGAAGCTACAGAATTATATGGAATGTTCTCTGCAGTAGCAATGCCGCTTGTAAATTTTCCTACAATAATAACTGTTTCTTTATCTGCAAGTCTTGTACCTTCAATTGCAGAAGCTTTTGCTAAAGATAAAATGGACCTGATAAAATATCGAGTACAGACATCATTAAGAATGGCAATAATGTTTGCTTTACCAGCTTCTACAGGTTTATATTTACTTGCCCTTCCGATAACAGATATAATATTTTCTGAACCAGGTGCAGCTGTTCCACTTAGATTTGTTGCATGGGGTGTCTTTTTTATTGCCTTACAGCAAACAACGACTGGTATTTTAAATGGTATTGGCAAAACCTCTATTCCTGCTCGCAATTTGTTGATAGGAGCTCTGGTTAATGCTTTTATAAATTATACATTAACTGCAATTCCATCTTTTGGTATACGAGGAGCTGCTCTAGGAACAACAACAGGTTTTGCAATAGCTGCATTTTTGAATATTTATTATGTAAAAAAAGAAAGTCATTTTGTTTTTGAAATTAAAACAATGGTTATAAAACCTATTGCAGCAATTTTAACAATGTCAGCTTTTATTAAATTTGCTTATTATTATGGTTTAAAGATTTTAAATTATTACAGTATACCATATGCATATCAAATTAATACTTTTACAGTTATAACAATGGCTGTTTTTGTATATTTCACAGCTTTATTGTTATTAAAGGAAATTCAATATAGTGATTTAGTTTTAATACCTGGTATAGGTAGAAAACTTGCTGATTTTTTAGTTAGAATAAACCTATTGAATGAGTAGTTATTATTTCAAATAAATCACACATATATATAGACAGATTTATTATCGAGGGGGTTAATTAATTGGAAGCACAAACAAAAAAGAAGATTTTAACTGAGTTAGATAAGTTAATAGAAGTAATGGCATTATTAAGAGGCCCTGAAGGTTGTCCATGGGATAAAAAGCAAAATTATTACTCTATAAAAGAAAATATTATTGAAGAAGCTTATGAGGTTGTTGAAGCTCTTGAAAGAAAAGATATAGAAGCTTTCAAGGAAGAATTAGGTGATCTTTTACTGCAGGTTATTTTTGAATCCCAGATGGCATATGAAGAAGGCGATTTTGATTTAGGGGATGTTAGCCGTATTCTTCGAGAGAAACTAATTCGCCGTCATCCTCATGTTTTTGCTGAAGTTGAAGTGAAAGATTCAGCAGAAGTACTTCATAACTGGAATGAGATAAAAAAAGAAGAAAAAGAAGATATTTCTGAATCTTTAATGGATAAACTAAATCAGGGGCAATCCGCTTTAAATCAAGCTCATGAAATTCAAAAAATTGCTGCTGAAGTTGGTTTTGATTGGAATGATATTGATCCTATTGTCAAGAAGATTGAGGAAGAACTAAATGAAAGCAAAGAAGTTTTAGCAGAAAGCAAAAATATAGAAAAAGATACAAAAAAAGAATTATTGGAAGAAGAAATTGGTGATTTGTTATTTGCTGTTGTAAATCTTGCTAGATTCAAAGAAATTAATCCAGAAATAGCACTGTTTAAAACAATATTGAAATTCAAAAAGCGATTCCAGTATATTGAGACCGCTGTTAAATCTGGGAAATCAGATTTTGAAAATTATACTTTGAATGAATTGGATATTTTTTGGGAAGAAGCAAAATCAAAAGAATTTAAAGAACATGATTAAAAATCACAGGAGGAATAAGATGAGAAAATTAAATGCAGCTTTTTTAATTTTATTAATAGTAGTTTTGTCATTTGCAGGCTTATCTCAGGTTAAAGCATTTGAAGTAGAACCAGAATCAGCTATTTTAATTGAAGCAGAAACAGGGCAGGTTTTATTTGAAAAAAATGCTGATAGAAAGCTACCTCCAGCAAGTATGACAAAAATAATGCCTTTGTTAATTGCTATGGAAAAAATAGAGGAAGGGTCAATTGATTTAAGTGATATGGTAACAATTAGTAAATATGCTGAATCAATGGGTGGTTCACAGATATTTTTAGCTGCTAACACTCAGGTAGAGTTGGAAAAACTTTTAAAGGCAGTTACAATTGCATCAGGGAATGATGCCAGTGTTGCTGTTGGTGAGTATATTGCAGGAACATACAGCAATTTTATAGCTATGATGAATGAAAAAGTAGATGAATTAGGATTGGAAAACACTAATTTTGCAAATTCTACTGGATTACCTGATCCAGATAATTATTCTACTGCTCGAGATATTGCTGTAATGGCAAATGAATTAGCAAAATATCCACAAGTATTAGAGTGGGCATCTATCTGGACAGAAACAATCCAACTTCCCAATCGTGAAGCTATGCTTGTTAATACGAATGGATTGATTAATCATTATCCAAGTATGGATGGTTTGAAAACTGGGCATACTCAAGAAGCAGGTTTTTGCCTTGCTGCAACTGCGCAGAAAGGGAATACCAGATTAATATCTGTAGTAATGCAATCAGATACACTCCAGCAAAGAGAAGAGGCTACAACTAGACTGCTTGATTATGGTTTTAATTCTTTTGCTAAAAGAGAAATAGCAGCAGCTGGAGAACAAATTCAGAATATTACTGTTGCAGAATCTGCCCAAGAAGCAGTAGCTGGAGAAATAGAAAAATCATTTTATGTAATGGTCCAAAAAGGAAAAGAAAGAGAAATCAATCAAGAGATTCAGATAAGTGATAATTTAAGAGCTCCAATTGATAAAGGAGAAAAAATTGGTGAGCTTATAGTCTATAGAGATCAAATGCAAATTGGATCAGTAGATATTATTGCAGTTGAAGATATTGATAGAGCAAATATCGTTGTTAGATTATGGAGGTCTTTAATAGGATTTGTTAGCGGTATCTTTGCATAAATAATCGATGTTCTACAATATATAGTATTATTAAAGATACAATAGATAATGATTCGATATTTTATAAAATGCTGTATCAATTAAAAGGTTTTTATCTCTGTGCTTTTTAATTTGATACAGCATTTTTTGAATAACCAAAAGTATTAGAAGATTAATGGGTAAGATAAATAATTAAAATTTCTTGACAGATTTATACAAGGATGTTAAGATATAAAAGGTCGCAAATTTTGGTCTTGAATTTTCAAATGAGATGTCAAATGTGTTATCTAAAAAATGCTTAAGACTCTTGACAAAACAGCATATTAATGTTAAGATAATATATGTCGCTGAAAAGCATTTA
>CAZYRX010000004.1:0-81813 GCA_964649895.1 uncultured Halanaerobium sp. | reverse complement strand
AGTTATTCCCATACTGAATCCTCCTAGTTTTTAATTTTGGCTAATAAATATAAAAGTGCATCTGCAGAAATTATAAATATACATGGAGCTAATCAATGTAAACTGTTAAACAAAATCAAATATTATATCCTGGAAAGATAATTTGGAAGGGCTTTATGGATATTCTAAACCAGGATATAATATACCAAAAGGAGTTAAATCAAGGAGTTTAACAGTTATATTTTCAGCTGACTTTAAGCGAAAAATCTTCTTCACTAATTGATTTCAATATTTCTTCAAGGCTTTTACCAAAACTTGCTTCTAATGCTGCAGAAATGCTTCCCTCAACAATTGGTGCATTTGCGATTACAAATTTATTTCTTATTTCTTCTGGGAAAAACTCAAAAGCAACTTCGAGGTTCATAACTGCACTACCCATATCAGCAAATATAATTACTCCTTCTTCTTTATTCATCTTTTCTAGAGTTGAGTAAATCATATCAGAACTTGTTCCAAGCCTGCCATCATTTGTACCACCTACAGCTTCAAGTGGTATGTCTGCCTGAATCATCTGTTCAGCTAGTTCTTTTGCACCAAAAGCAAGCTGTTTGCTGTGGGAAACAATCAAAATTCCAACCATTATCTAAACACCTCTCTTATCTAAAAGACCTCATCTATTATGGTTTTAATAATCATATAGCTTGAAGTTGCACCAGGATCCTGGTGACCTATACTTCTCTTTCCAAGATAACTTGCCCTACCCTTTGTCACCTGCATTGGAATTGTATTTTTCATACCTTCCTCTGCTGTTTCTTTACATTTTTTTAGGGCAGTCTCTAAGTCATCACAGTTTTCTCTGCTTTCTTTTAGTGATTCTACTGCAGGGATTATAGTATCAAGCATCGTCTTTTCCCCCGCTTTTGCTTTACCGCGCTTCTGTATTCCTTCAACAGCTGCCTGACCTATTTCTATTTACCTTTTCTTTTACCTGTTCAAAACCTCTGGCCATATTGATTCCATGGTCACCATCACCTATGGCAGAATCTAATTTAGTAAGCTGCTTTTTATTTTCAATAATAACATCCGCTATTTTATTTACAATTTCTTTGCTTTTTTCAGACAAAGCTAAATCCTCCTTACTTACTTTATAATGAGTCTTATTTCATTATTTTTATTTCTGTAGGTGCATCTAAAAGTTCTTTCATTTCATCATCTAATTTAAGAAGTGTTAGAGAAACTCCCGCCATTTCTAATGATGTCATATATTCACCCACAAATGTCTTGTGAACCTTAATTCCCTTTTCTTCTAATATCTGATGGGCTCTTCTGTTTACCACAAATAGTTCCATAAGTGGTGTTCCACCCATACCATTAACCATCAGTGCTACTTCATCTCCTTCTTCATATGGTATATCTTCTATTACACTACCTAATAGTTCATCTACTACTTCATCAGCCTTCATAGCTTCTGTTCTTTCTGTACCTGGTTCACCATGGATACCAATACCAAGTTCTATTTCATCCTCATCTAAACTGAATGTTGATTCTTCTGCAGAAGGAACTCTACATGGATAAAGTGCCATTCCTTTTGTTTTTACATTTGCAATTACTTTTTCTGCAGCTTCTTTTACTTCAGAAAGATTTCCACCAGCTTCTGCTTTAGCACCAGCAATCTTATGAACAAAAATAGTACCTGCAACTCCACGTCTACCTGTGGTATAAAGGCTGTCTTCAACTGCTACATCATCATTAACTACAACATGGTCAACTTCGATTCCTTCAGCTTCTGCCATTTCTTCTGCCATCTCGAAGTTCATTATATCACCAGTATAGTTTTTGATTACCAAAAGAACTCCCTTACCACCATCAACAGCCTTAACTGCTTCAAATACTGCGTCTGGAGTTGGAGAGGTAAATACATCACCTGCTACAGCACCATCAAGCATACCTTCACCGACAAAGCCGGCATGTGTTGGCTCATGACCACTACCTCCACCACTTACAAGTGCAACCTTTTCATTTGGGCTGCTTTTTCTTACAACTACATTTTGACCTTCAAGCTTTTCCAGCTTATCAGGATCAGCCATCACTATACCTTCAACCATTTCCTCAACCACATGATCAGGATTGTTAACAAGTTTTTTCTTCATTATTAATCCCCTTTCTCTTCTGAATATTCTTAAATTTTATTCTACTCTATTCTAATATTATGCATTTTATATACCAAAAATAAAAAATATCTTAAAATAAGTTAAATTTCAAAGTATTAGCTCAAATAATGTATTATAAGTTTAATAATAGCATTTAAGAGCAATTATTATTTATATTAAGCAAAAATTCAACGCAAATGCATATAATCTCAAACTTTAATAATTTTATAACTAAATTTAAAGACTTATTGAAAGGTCTGTTGATAATATTTACCAAGCTTCTTGTTCTTTTTTACTAACTATTTAATAATATGAATTTTATTAATAATAATAACTAATACTATTGAAATTGATTCTCATTTGTGATATATTTTTATTAAGTTGAAAAAAATTTAATACATATTACTTTAAGGAGGTAATAATAATGTTATTGAGAGTAGGACATGAGGCCCCTGAGATCGAAGCAACAGCTTATCATCAGGGAGAATTTAAAGAAGTAAAATTATCAGATTATGATGGAAAATGGAGAGTGGTTTGTTTTTATCCGGGAGATTTTACATTTGTATGACCAACTGAACTGTCGGCAGTTGCCGTCAAGTATGATGAATTACAAGAACTTGGAGTAGAGGTATTAGCTGTAAGTACAAATAGTCACTTCTCTCATAAGATCTGGGACGAAGTCGAGCTTTCCAAAATGGTAGATGGAGGAATTCCATTCCCAATGCTTTCAGATAACTCTGGTAAAATTGGTAAAGATTATTGTGTCTATGATGAGGAAAGTGGTGTTGATGTAAGAGGTAGATTTATCATTGACCCTGATGGAGTTCTCCAGGCGATGGAAATATTAACACCTCCTGTAGGAAGAAATGTAGAAGAGTTAATTAGACAGATTAAAGCATTTCAGCTGGTTAGAGAATCAGAAGGAACAGAAGCAACCCCTTCTGGATGGCAGCCGGGCAAACCTACTTTAAAACCAAGTCCTGATTTAGCAGGCAAGGTTTATAAGGTATGGTCAACTGACAATGCATTTAATGAATAATTAAACTAATTACTTAGCTAAAAGGGCCAGTGGATTTATCTGCTGGCTTTTTTTAGTTTTAATACTTCAATTTTAGATTTTTAATCAACAGTAATAGAAAACCAGCAGAAATTTCTGCCGGTTTTTAGACAAAGTAAATATATATTCTTTATTATTATCCCCAGATAGAGTTCATTTTATATAACTCAAATGACCTTACTTTGATTGATCCACCTTTTGTTTTTAAAGAAATTTTTTCTGATTTTTTTTCTGGAAAAACAAGATTACTAATTGTTAATTCTCCCCCGTCAATAAAAATCTCTAGTGATGACTTGTCAACAAAAATATCTACTTCTAATCGTTTATTTTTAACAAACCATTCAATTTCCTGACAGTCAATAAAATTTTCACTAAAATCTGTATTCCCTGAACTGCTTCGATCTACTATAATTTTAGAATCCCTGACATTATAGGTTATCTTTGTTTGTTGATTATTATTTTGGAGAAGAAAAAAAGAAAATTCATCTACTTTTTCAAATTCAATCACAGTATTAATTTCATAACTTTCTTCTTCAATATAAATATTCATTTCTTCAGATACTCTTAAATCATTATCATGATAAATATTTTCTCTTAAATTTATTAGTTCTCTGATTGGTTTTTGAATTAATTTAATCTTTCCATTATCTTTTTTAAGCGCTAATTCTCTTGGCAGAGACATCATACCTCTCCAGGGATCTGTAGGTATTTTATTCATATATGCAATATTATTCATCCAGCCAATCCATATCTTTCTGTTTTCAGGAAGGTTAGACCAGCTCTGCAGAGCATATATATCCGGACCATGATCAATTACAAAACTCCTCTTATAATCACTAGAGAATCTTTCTCCATCAAATTCACCCAAAAAATACTGTGTCAGTACTCCAGTTTTTCTTCCATGTGAATCTCCAACTGCCAAGATCCATTTCTTTTCTGTCTGAGATTTACTATTTAAGTGCTCAGTTTCAACTTCAAGTTTAATCAAATCGGGACACTCCCATACCCCTCCATGTACACCAATTTCAGACCCGAATTCACTCAGATATTCCCATTTTTTAAGATTCTTAGAATTATAAAATCTGACTCTATCATCACAGGCAATTATCATAATCCATTTTTTTGTTTGCTGATGCCAAAAAACTTTAGGATCTCTGAAATCCTTTACTCCATAATTTTTTATCACTGGATTATCCTTGTATTTAACCCAGGTACGGCCTCTATCTCGACTATAAGCAATAGATTGCTGTTCAATCGGGCCATTATCAGTATCTAAATGTGAGGTGTAGACTGCCACCAAACCTGAACCTCCATTAAAAAAGCCTGTGCTGTCATTTTTATCTACAACAGCTGAACCAGAAAAAATCATCCCCAGTTCTTCATCTGGCTCAAGTGCAATAGGCAGATGCTGCCAGTGAACTAAATCATTACTTACTGCATGACCCCAGTGCATTGGCCCCCATACTTTATCAAATGGATTATACTGATAAAAAAGATGGTATTCTCCCTTATAATATACCAGTCCATTTGGATCATTCAGCCAGTTTTCATCTGGAGTAAAATGAAACTGAGGCCTATATTTTTCATTGTATTGCGTTATCTCTTTCATCTTATCAGTCCCTAAAAAATATTATTTATCTAAATAAATCTATTTCTAATTTTTATTTTACTTAATACCACTTCTAGAAACAGTATTTACATAGGTATCCTGCAGGAATAAAAATAATAATAATACTGGAATTGTCATCATTGCTGCAAAAGCCATAATATCTCCCCAGTTGCGGGGATACTGTCCAAAGAAAACCTCCATTGCAACTGTTAAAGGTCTATAAGTTGGGCCCCTTGTAACCATTAAAGGCCAGAGAAAAGATCCCCACTGCATTAAAAAGTGCAGAATAGCTACACTTGCAAGTATTGGTCTCGATAATGGTAATGCTATTCTCCAATATATACCAAACCAACTAGCTCCATCAATGATAGCTGCTTCTTCAAGTTCACTTGGAAAACTCTTAAAAAACTGATAAAGCAAAAAGATATAAAACGGATTAGCAATAAACGGCACAATCTGAACAATATAACTGTCCAACCAGCCAAGCCTATTTGTTATTAATAAGAGTGGAACTGCAATTGCTTCAAATGGAATAATCATTAAAGCAACAACAAAGGAAACTAAAAAAGCTCTACCCATAAAACGAAAACGAGCTAAAGCAAATGCTGCCAGACTATTAACAAATAAGCCAATAATAATTGTTGTACTTACTATAAAAGTTGAGTTAAATAAAAATCTTGCAAATGGCATTCTTTCAAATACATCAAGAATATTTTTCAAACTAAATTCTGCTGGAAAAAATGCTCTTATTGTAGCCATATTTTTCAAGATAGCTGTTTCATCAGGGTTTAAAGAGATTGAAATCATATAAAAGAGTGGAAAAATAAAAAATATACTCAAAATAATCATCATTATATATGCCAAAATTTTTCTTTTTCTTTTATACTCCATTACTGCACCTCCTCTGTATCATTTAGTACAAATCTTTGAATAATCGATATAATTAAAATTATAATAAAAAATATTACAGTAAGTGAAGATGCATAACCAATATTTAATCTCTTAAAAGCCATATTGTAAATATGGAGCATAACTGTATAAGTAGAATTTCTTGGTCCTCCATTTGTCATTACAAAGACCTGGGTAAATAATCTAAATGCTAAAATTGTAGTAGAAATTATTACAAATGTTGTTGTGTTTTTCAGCTGCGGCAGGGTTATATACATAAACTGCTGCCAGGTATTTGCGCCATCAATATCTGCTGCTTCATAAAAAGAATCAGGTATTTCCTGCAGAGCAGCAAGAAAGATCAGCATCTGAAAACCAACACCCTGCCAGATAGACATCAGCATAATTGCTGGAAAAGCTGTTGAGGTATTATTTAAAAAATCAATACCATCCCAGATGCCAAATGAGATTGTAGTTAAAAACCCATTGATCAGCCCATCTGGATGATAGAGAAAACTCCAGATAACAGAAACAACAACCATTGTTGTAACGGTAGGAATAAAATAAATTGCTCTAAAAAATTTATTTCCTTTAACTTTAATATTTACTAAAATTGCAAGCCCCAGGGCGAGAGCAGTTTGCAGAGGAACTACTACAATCACAAATACAACATTATTTTTAAGACCAGTCTTAAATAATTCATCTCCCATAACCCTTAAGTAATTTGCAATCCCTACAAACTGAGTACCTCTTGGACTGGGAATAAGCCTCTGATTGGTAAAAGATAAAATAAAAGCCATAAGAAAAGGCAAAATCATAAATGCTCCTAATAATACTGCAGCAGGTGTAAGAAATGAAGCTATAGATTTTTTGTCATTTCTCTGCATACAATCCTCCTTTCTGTTCAGAAAAAATGAACCGGGAGAATATTTCTCCCGGTATTCTTATAATTTGAATCTTAGTTAATTCCTAAATATTGAAATTCATCATCAATTTCTTGAGCTGCTTTATCTAATTCTTCTTCAACATCTCCACCACTAACAATATTGTCAATTGCAGTAGTAAATGCATCAGTTATAACTGGATATGCTGGAGTAACGGGTCTTGGTACAGCAATAGTTTCCAGCTGTTCAACAAATAGAGCTAAGTCTCCACCTTCTTTATAAGGTTCAGATAATTCTACAGCAGAAGATCTCGAAGGTACTGCACCATTTGCATCAGTCATTTGTACAATATTTTCTGGCTGCAGAACAAATTCTAAGAACTTCCAAGCTGCTTCAGGATTTTCTGAATTAGTAGTAATACTCCAGGCCCATGATCCCATACCTGTTGCCTGTTTTTCAAACTTCGGTGCTGGTAAAAGCACTACATTATCTCCAAGAGCTTCTGTGTAGGGGTTATAGTTCCAGTGTCCTGTCCATGATAAAGCTGCTTCTTCATTAATAAATTCTGTATCTCCAGGAGGATTTTGATTTGCATAGCCATTTTCAAATAATGATTTAAACCACTTACCTGCTTCTATTCCTTTTTCACCATTTAATGTTCCTTCAGCCTGTTTTTCTTCTCTATCAATTAGATCAGCTCTAAACGCCTGGAAAAATGGAGAAAATCCATAGGTATACCATTCTCCTACATCAAACATTTTAAAATCAAGAGCATATTTTACATCTTCCAGTTCCTGTAAATCTGCAACAATCTGCATAAATTCTTCATAAGTCCATGCATCTTCAACAGATGTCGGAATCCTTGCATCAACTGCTTCTAAATATTTTCTATTTCCCCAGAAAGAAAGTCCTGAATCAAAAGCACCAAGTGCATAGAGATTACCTTCATATGTTCCCTGAGAAATTATTGAAGGTAAAAAGTCATCTTTCATTTCCTGACTGACAAACTCATCAAGTGGATGTAGATAGCCTGACCAGGCATAATTAGCAATAAATGGGCCATCAAGGTCAAGCACATCAGGTAAATCATCCGAAACTGCAGCAGCCTGTACCTGCTCATTATAACTACCTTCAGGCAGTTCAACTAAATTCACCTTAACTTCATCCTGCATTTCATTAAATCTTCTAACCTGATCTTGTGTTGTAGCCCTTTCTGGTCCTCGACCTGAATGATACCAGACTGTAATTTCAGTTGCTGCTAACACCCCAGCTGTCATCATTAAAACCATTGTCAAAGTTAAAGCTAAAATCAATTTTTTTCTCATAATATTTGGGTTTAATCCCCTTTTCCTCCTTTATAATTTTGATTCAGTAAACAAAAATATCCCAATTTGCTAAGCTCTTATTCACCTCCTAGATTTTTTATTATTGTATATTTTTCAGAAAAATTGCTGAGCACTTCGTTATTGAAAAGCAGATTTGTATTTTGAGAAATCTCATCCTGCCCATTATAAATTTGGCTTTGAACCTTCACTGCTTCAAAACAATTATTAATTTTCATTTCCAGTATTTTTTTTGAGCTGTCTGCATTAATATTAATCTTATTACTAAATTCAGCATTTTTATCTAAATTATTATATTCTAATCTATATCTAAGCTCAAGGTCTATAAATTCACTATGAAAATCATTTATCAGCCACCCTTCGAGAATATAATTTTTATCTTTCTTTATAACCCTAAAAGATGGAAGAAGTTTTTGATAACTTTCTTTAACTGCAAAATAGGCTTTTTTAGGATGGCGTTTGTGGTCAATAATTGACCAATCTAAAGCTGGCCATGTGCTGACAAAATGAAACTGAACCATCCCATTATTATTTGCATATTTTTTCCGCCTCATTGCTTCAATATGTTCTTTGTAAAAATATGATTGATATGCCTGACTTATCTTAATCAACTGATCGAGACTATCATATGTTCTTCCAATATTTTTTTCATAAATATCTTTTTGAAAACCACGTCTTTTCCATTCTTCCCAATCAGGGGGCCATAATTTATCTTCACCAAAAATATTAATCATAGTCTTTTTACCTGGAAGTGATTGAGTACCAAATTCTGTAATGAAAAGCGGATTATATTCTTCTGCATCTTCAATTCCCCCCCAATACCAGCCAACCCAGTTAACACTTAAGTTTTGACGATTATATTCTTCAAATTCTTCCAGTGATTTAAAGTATTCTGGAGGTTTACCTTCGGTCATAAATACCGAGTTTTTCCAGATGGGCCTTCCAGGATCTAGTTCTTCAACTTTATTTTCGATAACTTTATCCAGTTTTATATAATCATGATAACGAGATTCACTGTGCAGACACCAGTTAAAAATAGATGGATGATCAATTAACTTATTAACTGCTTTCTCAGCAACATTTTTGGCTCTTTCGATTGTTTCTACACTATTATCATAACCCCACTGAAAAGGCAGATCCTGCCAGATAAGCAGTCCCTTTCTGTCACACTGTTCATAAAAATAATCATTTTCCAAATGAGAAAACAATCTCAGCATGTTAATATTTGCATTCAGCATATACTCAAGATCTTTATCATAAAGATCTTTATCAGATTGAGATAAAAACTGTGAAGAAAGATAATTTGCGCCCCGCACATAAAATCTTCTGCCATTTAAATAAAAACTGAAATCACTACCTAAAACAGTTTCTCTAAACGCAATAGTTTCAGAACAGCTGTAAACTAATTCTTCTTTAGAAAAAATATCAAGCTGCAGTTTATATAAATTGGGATTACCAAACTCTCTGATCCACCATCTTTTAAAATTATCCAGCTTAAATTTAAAATCAATACTGCTTTTTCCTGGAAAAACTTCCTCTCTCACACAAAATTCATAGCTTTCTCCAGAAAAATTATCTGGAGTAATCTTAAAAACAAAGTCAAAACTTTCAGGATAATCACTAAAATTACTTAATTTAAAACGGGGATTTAATAGAACTGAACTAATTTTTCTAACATCTTTTGACTCAACTTCTTCAGATGAAAAGCAGTCTTTACTGTTACTTTTAAAATAATATGGGAATTTTTTTTCGTTAATTTTTATACTTGAATAAAATGCAATATTTACATCTCCCCATATTCCCCCAGGATTAATTAGAGGATTGGGATAACGTTCATTTGCGGCAGAAGGAACTTCTGGACAATCAATTAACCCCCTCTGTTCTATCGGTACACAGTCCCAGTGATAGATTCCCCCTTTAATTGTTTTCTTAAATTCCGGTTTTTTATCTATTTCACTTTTCACTTTTAGAAATAATTCATTAGATTCTTTAAGATAATCTTTTATTTTAAAAGAAAAACTGTTAAAATCTCCCTCATTAAACCCTAGATAAACACCATTTAACCAGACTTCTGTAATATAATCTACTTTTTCAAACTCTATAAACACCTCTTTAATATTGTTAATATTAGCAATATTAAAACTTTTATAATACCAGACAGTTCCCTGATAATTAAAACCTTCAAGCTGCCAATGTGCAGGTACACTTATTTTCTGCCATTTTTCTTTATCTATTACTTGATATTGAATGCCCTGTTTCTCCATTTCACTATCTGGGTCACGTTTGAAAAACCATTCTCCATTTAAATTTATATTATTTATAGACATGTTTTCACCCTAATTTAGTTTTTTTACGCTTCCTCTTTCTACTAAATGAAAATCAAGCTCATAAGCTCTATCATTTTCATTATTATTCTTAATCCTATCTAAAAGTATTTCTATGACCTTCTTACCCAATCTGCTGTGATCAATACTCATTGTTGTTAGTTTTGGCCTGACAATTTCAGCAAGTTCTATATCATCAAAACCCATTATAGATATATTTTCTGGAACAATATAACCATTATCGAGACAGGCATCTAAAGCTCCTATTGCCATTCTATCTGAAGCAGCAAAAACAGCAGTTGGCATTTTAACAGAATTTTTAATTATTTTTTCCATTGCCTGATAACCACTTTTAATTGTAAAATCACCCTGGGTAATATACTCTTTAGTTATAGATATTCCAGCCTCTTTTAAGGCTTTTTGATAACCAATTAGCCTCTCTTCTCCAGAAGAACGATCATAAAGGGGACCATGTATAACAGCAATATTTTTATGGTTTTTATCAATCAAATATTTTACCGCCTGATAAGCAGCCTCAATATTATCAATTGTTACAGAAGGCAGACCAGATCCAGGAAACTTCTGAGAAACCACAACTGTTGGCACCTGATATCTTTCAAAATATTTTTTGTGTTTTTCTGTGAATTTAACTCCAGAAAAAATTATGCCATCGATTTGCTGTTCTTTAAAAATATGAAGTGCTTTCAGCTCTTTTTCCACTTCACCCTTGGAGTTAGAAACAATAAGATTCATTGAATTCTCTTCAATTACTTCTTCAATTCCTTTAACTAATTCTGCAAATGTACCATTTTCAATATCTGGTGTAATTAAACCAATTAATCCTGATGCTTTAATTTTCAAGCCCCTAGCCATTGCATTTGGTTTGTAACCTGTTTGCTCGATTACATTTAAAATCCTCTCTCTAAGCTCTGGACTGACTGGTTTACTATCATTGATTACTCTAGATACAGATGCAATAGAAACCCCTGCTTTTTTTGCAACATCCTTAATTGTAACGCTCATTTTAAAGCCTCCAAACCTCTGTTATATAAACTGGTAAACGTTTACCCAACCATTAAAAAAAGACATTATACTTTTAAAAAGGCTATAATACACTCATCAAATAAAATTATTTAGTAATTCTTTGCAAAATAATTATAGTATTTAAGAGTGGGTAAACCTTTACATTTTTCTTTATCTATAATTAGTATAATATTTTGAATATTCAATGTCAAGG
Organism: uncultured Halanaerobium sp.; assembly: GCA_964649895.1. Classification (GTDB taxonomy): domain Bacteria; phylum Bacillota; class Halanaerobiia; order Halanaerobiales; family Halanaerobiaceae; genus Halanaerobium. Next base: position 70,342 of record CAZYRX010000004.1, on the reverse strand, counting down.
AAATATGAAAAAAATCATAAATAATATAAAATCCACCTGCTGATTGAACAGATTTATATTTAATTTGTCTACCATAAGGGGAACATATTTAAAAACTATCTTTAATTATATTAAGTTTATTTAAAAATCAGCCTGATTTAAAAGTTCTATTGTCGGCAGAGCAGCCATAGCTCCAGCTGCAGAAGCTGCAAGTGAACCAGAATAATTTGCAAATTTAATTACCTTATCCAGAAATTTATTATCTATTTCTTTAAGAGTTAAATCGCTTTCATTAAAATGATAAAGAACAGCCGACATAAAAGCATCTCCAGCCCCTGTTGTGTCTACAACATCTACTTCAAATGCATCTGCAAAGCCAAGCTCCTTATGATAATAGTATGCCCCTTGACTGCCACATGTAATAAATATAATCGGTATATCATATTTCTTCTGTAAATACTCAGCACCGATTTCAATATCATTTTTGTCACTTAAAAATTTCAATTCTTCCTCAGATACTTTTAAAATATCTACATTTTCCATTACTGAAAGCATTATTTTTTTTGCCTGAACTAAAGAGTCCCAGAGCATTTCTCTCAAATTAGGATCATAAGAAATCAGCATACTGTTTTCTTCAGCAAGTTTTATAGCTTTTTGAGAAGCTGAACGAGCCGGTTCATCAATTAAAGATATTGAACCAAAATGTAAAATTTTATTGTTTTTAAATAAATTTTCATTTAATTCTTCAGGTCGCAAAAACCTATCGGCACTTGGGTCTATATAAAAATCAAAACTTCTTTCCCCATCTTCATCCAATGTTACAAATGTAATAGCAGTTTTAGCTTGATCAGTCAAAAGCATATTATCTATGTTTACCCCTTCAGACTTCATTTTTTTAACTAAAAAATTACCTAACACATCATCACCAACTTTGCCGACAAAGCTGATCTTTACTCCGAGTCTGCTCAATGCAACAGCAACATTTGCCGGTGCACCACCCGGATTTTTTCGAAAATCCTGATTTTGCTTATCCAGTGGTGTGAAATCAATTAATGCTTCTCCCAGACAGATTACTCCTGACATTAAAACCCCTCCTTTTTGAATTGTAAGAACTGGATCAAATCCATTTATTGTTCACTAAAATTATACCATCTAAAATTTTTTAAACCAAATTATTAATAATTTTTAACAGTCATTACGCTGCTGATAAAATAATTTAAGCAGCCTTTTTAGTTCTTTAATTGGATTAGTATGATCATCTACTCTGAGGTCAATATAGCGGTCATCAAGATTGTTTATTCCACAATCTTTTTTAACAACAAATAAAGCTGCTGCCTGCTTCCCTCTTTTATCTCCTCCTGCTTTTTGTCCAGCTTCTAAACTCGCAATGATTCTATCAGAAAATTTACCAGAGGTATATTCAAAACTTTCTGCCATTTTTACTAGAGTTTCTCTGCTGACAAGAAGATTACCCTGAACAGCATAATTTTTTCTTTCAATACTTCCTGCCCATTCAGAGCACTGGTTTCCAGTATGAACATCGGTATTACCATCTTTATCGATTACTGCCAGCTGTCTGTATTCTCTGCGGCTGTCGGCTTCGGTCAATATTTTTATAACCTCTTCTGGTTTTTTACCTTCTGCTAATAAATCAAGACCATCTGGTCCATAATTGGGATTACCCCACGCTTGAGTTGCAACTGCTCCAACTTCTGCTCTGGCCCAGGGAACCATCGATCCAACTGCTAAAAATTTAGAAGCTACTCCCACTCCCCATTCTCTATTTTCTGGGTCATAGGCGACTATAGAAAATGTATTGATTAAATCTTTGCTCAGCATAATTTACCTCCATTAGTAATCATCTTAAAAACTCTACCTATATCAAAAATTATATTTGATGTAATTTTCTGCTGTCATTTTGTAAACTTCATTAAATACTAGAAACAGTACTTCTTTATTTTATTAATAAAGATGACAGGCAGCAAAATGATTTTTTTCTACCTCTCTAAACTCAGGAGTTTCTATTTGACAGCGTTCAAAAGCATGTGGACATCTTGTATGAAAACTACAGCCAGAAGGTGGATTTATAGGACTTGGAACCTCACCTGTCAGCCTTTCTCTTTCGGTTTTCACTTCAGGGTCAGGTAAAGGAATAGCTGATAATAATGCCTGTGTATAAGGGTGGAGTGGATTATCATAAATAACATCACTCTCTGCTAACTCAACCATTTTCCCTAGATACATAACCCCAATTCTATCACTTATGTACTGAACGACACTTAAATCATGTGCAATAAATAAATAGGTTAGTCCAAATTCTGCCTGAAGATCATTCATCAAATTTAATATCTGGGCCTGGATAGAAACATCAAGTGCTGCTACCGGTTCATCAGCGACAATAAATTGGGGGTCAGCTGCAAGAGCTCTAGCAATGCCTATTCTCTGCCTCTGACCTCCAGAAAACTCGTGTGGATATCTATCGAGATAGCTCTTTGAAATACCTACAGCATCAAGCAGTTCTGCAACTTTTTCTTTGCGGTTATCTTTATATAATCCATGTGTTTTCATAGGTTCAGCAACAATATTTTTTATTTTCATCCTTGGATTTAAAGATGCAAAAGGATCCTGAAAAACCATTTGGAATCTTCGCCGCATCTTTTTAAGTTCTCTTTCTCTCAGATTCATTAGATCAATACCATCAAAATCAATTTTTCCTTCAGTTGCTTCAATTAATCTCAAAAGCAGCCTACCGGTTGTAGATTTACCACAGCCTGATTCACCAACAATACCTAAAGTCTCTCCCTTATAGATATCAAAATTTAAACCATCTACTGCTTTAACCCGAACTTCTTTACCAAAGAAAAGACCTTTTTGAGATATAAAATGTTTTTTAAGATTTTTTATTTCAAGCAGTTTTTCTTTATGCTGATAAAAATCATTCTGCACTGCTTCTATTTTCTTTAAATCATCCATTAACAGTTCCCTCCTCATAGAGCCAGCAGGAAACCAGATGTTCAGCTGCTCTTAATTCCATCTCTGGACTTAATTCTTTGCATTTTTCAAAAGCAAATTTGCAGCGCTCTTCAAAATTACAGCCCACTTTTAAATCATGCAGATCTGGCGGCTGCCCTTCAATAGGTTCAAGTCTTTTTCTGCTGCCAGGTTTAGGAATAGATTTCAATAATCCTTGTGTATATGGATGTAGTGGTTCGGAAAAAAGTTTTTTTACAGGAGCTTTTTCGGCAAGCCTGCCTGCATACATTACTGCAACACTATCACTTACCTCAGCAACTACACCAAGATCATGAGTAATAATAATAATTGCTGTACCTAAATCATCACGCAGCTCTTTGAGCAGGTCTAAAATTTGAGCCTGAATTGTCACATCAAGAGCAGTTGTCGGTTCATCAGCAATTAAAAGATCAGGTTTGCAGGCAAGTGCCATAGCAATAATCGCCCTCTGCCTCATACCTCCACTAAATTGGTGTGGGTACTGATCAGCTCTTGATTCTGCAGAAGGAATCCCAACTTTTTCAAGCATTTCTACCGCTCTTATATTTGCCTGCTTTTTATTCATGTTTTCATGAATTCTCAGCACTTCTGCAATTTGGGCACCAACTTTATGAAGTGGGTTTAAAGAAGTCATAGGATCCTGAAAAACAGTAGATATCTCTTTACCTCTAATTTTTCTCATCTGACTGTAATTCTTTTCAAGTAAGTCTTCTCCTTTAAAAAGAACCTCTCCCTCAACAATTTCATTTTTTTTTGAACCAATTAGACCCAAAATAGTTTTTGAAGTAACACTTTTTCCACAACCTGACTCACCTACTATTGATAAAATTTCATTTTTTTCAAGTGAAAAATTTATTCCATCAACCGCTTTAACCAATCCACTATTTGTATTGAAATATGTTTTTAATCTCTTAACTTCAAGTAAATTTGACAAATTACATCCTCTCCTATTAATCTATGTCATTTCTTAATCTGGGATCAAGAGCATCTCTTAAACCATCACCAAGTATATTGAAACTCAGGATTGCTAAGGTAGCAGATAGTCCTGGGAAAACAGCATTCCACCAGGCCATCTCCATCCAGTCTTTACCCTGATTAAGCATAATTCCCCAGGAAGGCACGTCTGCTTCCACACCTAAACCCAAAAAGCTAAGTGCTGCTTCAGCCCTAATAGCGAATCCAAATGATAGGGTTGTCTGAACAATTATTGGGGCCATAATATTGGGAAGAATATGTCTTATCATAATTACTAAATTATTTACTCCAATCGAATTGGCCGCCTCAATGTAAAGTGAATCTTTAATCGAAAGTACAGAACCTCTAGCAATACGACCGAAAATCGGAATATAGACAAGTCCAATTGCTATCATAAGATTGGTAGAGCTTGTTCCCAATACTGCCATAATAACTAGAGCTAGAAAAATTTGCGGAAAAGAAAACATAACATCCATAATTCTCGAAATAATATTATCCAGTATTCCCCCATAATAACCTGCAACTATACCCATACTAACACCAATAAATAGCGATATACCAACAGATATAATACCTACCTTAAATGAAATACGGCTTCCATATATTATTCTGCTCAAGATATCTCTTCCAAACTGATCAGTTCCAAAAAAATGATCAGAACTTGGAGCATTAAGCATTGCACCTGGATTCATCTGATAGGGATCATAGGGTGCAAGAAAAGGGGCAAATAATGCCATTATTAAAAAAATCAGCAGAATTACCAGTCCACTAAAAGCTAATTTATTTTTATAAAAACGATGCCAAAATTCCTTCAAAAACCTTCCTCCTTTAATATCTTATCTGTGGATTTATCACTGCATAAATTATGTCTACAATTAAATTAATTGTTACAAATCCAAAAGCAACAAATAATATACAACCCTGCATTAAAATATAATCTCTATTTGTAATTGACTGCAGAGTAAGTCTTCCTACTCCAGGCAGCGAAAATATTTTCTCAATAATTACAGAACCACCAAGAAGATAGCCCATCTGAATTCCTAAAACTGTTATAACTGGGATAAGAGCATTTTTTAGAGCATGACTTATAATCAGCATTTTTCTTGTTACACCCTTTGCTCTTGCCATTTCTATATAATCCTGTTTTAATACTTCAAGCATTGAAGAACGAGTCATTCGCATAACAACTGCTCCAACCGAAGCACCCAATGCAATTGATGGCAGTGCCATATACCTCAAATTTAATATTGGATTTTCAAAAAAACTCACAAATCCTCCAGAAGGAAACCAACCTAAAAATAGTGAAAAAACTAAAATAAATATTGTTCCAAGCCAAAAATTTGGTATAGAAACACCAAGCAGCCCTAAAAAACTTGCCGAATAATCAAGCAGCGAATTCTTTTTAAGAGAAGCAGCTGCACCCAAAGGAATAGCAATAAAAACACTGTACAAAAAACTCATAATCATCAGCTCTATTGTAACAGGCAGCCTTTCTATAATTGATGTTAGTACACCCTGGTTAGTAAAAAATGACTTTCCTAAATCACCTTTAAATAGATTGGTAATCCAGATAAAATACTGTATAACCAGTGGTTTATCAAGACCATATTCTGCCCTTAATACAGCCGCCTGTTCAGGATTGTAATTTGCACCCAGCAGAGCTGTAATTGTATCTCCAGGTACAAGTCTGATCAGGAAAAAAGCAACAATAGAAATCCCAATTAAAACAGGTATTGCTACCAAAATTCTTTTTGTTATGTATCTCCACATTTACTAAAACCCTCCATCTAATTAAAAATCAAAAGTCAAAACCGAACCTAATTGAGGCCGGCTTTGACTTTATTAAAATCCAGACTAATAATTGTTATTATTCATCTATCCATGTTTCCGCTAGAGAAATTGTTGATACAGTTGGATTAACATCAAAACCTCTTACAGATTGCTGCATTGCAGATGCCTGTGGATTTACATATAAAAATACCATTGGAGCATCTTCGGCAATCATTCTCTGTGCTTCTCTATAAATTTTTCTCCGTTCTTCTTTATCACTTACTCTTCTGCCTTCTTCAAGCAGAGCATCTACTTCCTTATTAGAATATGACTGCTGATTCCAGATACCATCTGTATGGAAAATATTATACAAATACTCGTCAGGATCAACAAAACCTACCCAGCCGATAACTGTCATCTCAAAATCTCCACTACCAAGATTTTCAAAATAGACTGATGATTCTAATGATCTAATTTCAACATTGATCCCAATTGAAGCTAATTGAGCTTTAATCACCTGAGCAGCATTTAACTGATCAGGATTAGAAAGAACTATTAGTGTTGTATCAAAACCATTACTATAATCTGTTTCTGCAAGAAGTTCTCTTGCTTTATCAAGGTCCTGAGCTGGATATACTTTTAATTCATCATCTGCCCAGTGACCTGGAGGGATTGGTCCACCAGTTAAAGGTGTTGCTTTAGCAAATTTGACCATCTGATTTAAAGTATCTCTATTAACCGCCCAGGCAATAGCTTGGCGTACTTTTTTGTCAGATAAAGGACCAGTCTTGGTATTTAAACCTAAATACTCCCAATAAGTACCTGCAACAGATTCCACATTAATATTTGGATATTGAGCAAGTCTGTCAATGTTTTTTGCTGAAACCTGAAGTATAATATCAAGTTCGTCATTTCTTAAAGCGGTAGTTCTTGCTGTTTCATCATCAATCGGCTTTAAATAAACTCTATTTAAATAAGGTTTACCTTCTTCAAAATAATCTTCAAATTTATCTAGAACCAAAAATTGATCTCTTTCCCAAACATTTAATTTAAAGGGTCCACTACCTGCATCAGCATTATTTAATGAACCATCATTGGCCTCAACAATAGTTTTATTAACAACTGCATTCATAGGATAAGCCAGATAAGTTAAAAATGGAGCTACAGGTTCTTTTAAAGTTATCTCAAGATTTAGATCGTCAATTACTTCTATGTTATCTACAGCATCAAAATGCTGAGCTCTAACTTCTTTATCAATGATTCTTTCGATGGAGTATTTTACATCTTCAGCTGTTAAGTCATCACCATTATGAAACTTAACTCCCTTATGAATTTGAAATTTGTATACTTTTCCATCATCTGAAATACTATACTCTTCTACTAAATCACCTTCTAGACTACCATATTCACCCTTTTTGTATTTCAACAGTGTATTATAGAGGTTTTCTATAAAACGCATTGAACCTGCTGCCTGTGCAATATGTGGGTCAAGTGTTCTAGCACTTGCAAAAGAAAAATCTGTAATTGAGAGTGTACCACCTTTTTTTATTTCTTGAGCTCCAACAGTCGGACTTAATAAAATTGTAAGGCCTATTAATAAAACTAATAAAAAACTTAATAATTCTGTACTCTTCTTCATTTTTAATTACTACCTCCTCATGTTTTTGAAAAAATTATTCTAAAAATTTAATTTATAAATCTGCCATTTATCATTACCTTTCCTATGGAGCTGTTAAAATCTAATGGCTCTCCATTAAAGATCACAAGATCAGCATCTTTTCCTTTTTCTAAACTGCCAACTCGATCCGCTATACCTAAAATTTCTGCTGGATTGATCGTTATTGCTTTTAAAGCCTCATCTTTATTAAGACCCGATTTGACAGCTAATGCAGCATATAAAGGAAGTCTTTCTGTCGGTGTAACAGGATGATCACTGACTAGGGCTATTTTTACTCCGGCTTCAGCAAGTAGAGCAGCTGTTTTAAAATCCTGTTCTTTGAGCTCGACCTTAACCTTACCTGTAAGAGAGGGTCCAACCACAGCTGGTGCTCCTGCTTCTGCTATCTTGTGGGCAGCTAAATGACCTTCTGTACAATGCTCAAGTGTAATATTTATATCAAACTCTTTTGCAATTCTCAGTGCAGTCATAATATCATCAGCTCGATGAACATGAGCTTTGAGCGGTATTTCTTTATTCAATAATTTTAGCAGACTTTCAAATTTTAACTTTCTGTTAAAAACTTCACCTTTTTCGGCAGCATCTTCTTTTGCCAATTTATAATCCTGGGCTTCCATTAATACCTCTCTTAAAAGTGCTGCAATTCCCATTCTAGTTCCCGGGGCTTCTTTTCTTTCTGTATATACTTTTTTTGGATTTTCACCAAAGGCAGCTTTTATGCCAACTGGAGCTTTAATAATCATCTCATCAATAAAATCTCCTGCAGTTTTTATAGCAGCTGCTTCTCCTCCAAGGACATTTGCACTGCCTGGACTAGTCATTACTGATGTAATGCCATTTTCTCTTGCAATTTTTAATCCATCTTCTCTTGGATTCACTGCATCAATGGCCCGCAGATGTGGAGTAACTGGATTTGTCATTTCATTATAATCTTTTCCTTCCCAACCAACACCTGCTTCATCAATACCTAGATGTGTATGTGCATCAATAATACCTGGTATAATTATTTTCCCTGTTACATCAATAATTTCAGCACTTTCTGGTATCTCAATATCTTTTCCTATTTCTTCAATTATTCCTTGATCAATCAAAATAATGCCATTTTTAATTGTTCTACCTGACATTGTATAAATTTCTCCATTTATAATAGCTATCATAATAATATCTCCTCAATTTTCAGGTTTTAATTTGGCAAAATTATCTAAAGCCAAATTTAGTATGTTAAATTACTAAATTTATATACAAAAAAATATAGTATAGTATTTGTAAAATACTATACTATAACTATATCATTTTGTAATATTATTTTCAATTAAAATAACAATAGAAAACTCTTATGCTTTAGAATTATAAAAACATTTTTATACTACAAAATAAGCCTCAAAAAAGCTGCCAATAGTTCGCTAATAATTTAAATTTTATAGAATATCTTTTCTCCTCTTTTTCCTATCTCAGCTATTTCAGTTTTTAGACCAGCAGCCATTTTACTCTTAAACTTCTTTGTTATTTTAAAATTAGAAGAAAAATGAATGGGAATAAAGATCCCAGGTTTTATCTGCTCTATGAAATATTCTCCTGCAAGATAATAATATTCCTCTAATCTTGGATCTACAGGCACAAAGGCTATATCAATTTTCTCTCCAATTATCTTGTCAATCTCTCTTTTGAACCCTCTTTCTTCTCTTTTTTGTACTCTGTGACTAAATTTTTTCCACTTCCACCAATTTAAATCTCCAGCATGAAAAATATTGAGCCCATCTGCTTTCACTAAAAACGAAACACCTTCATCTGTACTTCCATAAGTTTTAACAGTCAAATCCTCTAATCTCAATTCTTGATCTGCTTCAATTTGATAAAGATTATCTTTGGAACTCAGCTCCGCTTCTAAATTTACCTGATCAGCTAAAATATATGTACAGTTATGACAATAATCTTCCCAATCAAAAATAACTTTATTATAATGATCGTGATGATCATGGCTGACAAAAATAATTGTTTCTTCTATATCCTCAAAACTATCTCGTCTAATTATACCTTTTTCCAATGAACTTAAATTATCATCTTGCTCAGATTCCGAATCCAGCTCATCTTTATAATAATCAAATATATATAATTTATTATTATATTTTACTACTGTTCCACTGTGAAATAAGTGATATATTTCTGCAGTCATATTTTTTAACCTCCTCTCCTCAAAAAGCACTGCTGCCGACTGATAATTATAGCTGATTTTAGTTTTATTATACATTAAATAAAGCCCTCTATCGAAGCAGGGCTTATAAAACATCATTATATATATTTTAAACTTAATTATTCTTAAAATCAAGACTATAATCTGATTCTATCAATTTCATTATTGATCATATCAATATGAAGAATTTCATTTTCAAGAGCTTCTTTTCTGTCTAAAAGATATTTCACAGCCTCAATTACTTGAAATGCAGCTGTAATTGTAACAGCTGGTGAAAAAACATCTGGTACATCACCTTTTTGAGCTCCCGCGAAAATATCTTTAAGAGAAGTCTTACTCTCCGGCAGTATAAGCATCAGCTGAGCAAAAAACCCTTCAACACCAGCATGAATCAGAGCTAAATTATTTTTTGCAGCTAAATCTTCTAAGATAAAACGTGTCTCAAAATTATCTAGAGCATCAAAAATTATATCAATGTCTGCAGGTAATTCAGTTTTCTCAGTTATTTTTTCCTGTTTAGGAATAATCTCTGTTTCGAGATTAAAACTCTGCAGAAATTCAAGTGAAGCTTCAACTTTATATCTGCCAATATCCTCTCTGCCGTAGCAGAGCTGGCGATTCAAATTAGATAATTCAACCTGATCATAGTCATAAAGATAAATCTTATTAATTCCTATCCTCTGAAGTTGAATAGCTTGATTAGTACCAAGTCCACCTGCACCAGCTATCATAACATTTAAATCAGAAATCAGTTCTCTTTCATCTTCAGAAAATAATCCCAGCTGTCTTTTAAGATAGTCTTTCATCTAACCACCTGCTGATGGAGGAAATAAAGTGATTGTATCTCCATCTTTTATTTTTGAGTCAAGACCATCAATATGAATAACATTCTCTCCATTAATTAAAATGATGGAGCCGGGAGCAATTTCCCCGGCATCCAATAATTTATGACTAAAATATCCGTCATAATCATCGTCCAGCATAGAAATCAAATCTGTGACGGTGATTTCACCATCTATTTGATATTCTTTTCCTGAACTTTTTAAGTTTATTTTAAACAAAGAATAGAACTTAACTTTAACTGACATTTACTTCAGTCCCATCTCTCCTAATTTTTCATCACTAATATAGCCATCTTCCTGCCAGCCGCGCAACTCATAATACTCAGGCAGAATTTCTCTATATTTAGTATTAACACCTCTAAATGTACCATCTGGTAGAGGATCATCAAAACGATCAGGTAATCTATCTTCTGCAGGTGTGATTCCTGCTTCAAGATTAAACTGACGTTCTAAGTTATAGATTCTTTCACCATTTTCCAGCATTTCTTCAGGAGTAAATTCAAACTCTGTACCTGCATTAGCAATTTCAGTATAGTCTTCTAAACCAAGAGCAAATGAAGTAAAGAGGCACATTCCAATTGAATCAATAACAGCTGTTAAATCCTGGAATATAATAACCCATTCAGGCTTGCCTTTTAATTCCTGTGGATCAAGCTTCTCAGGCACACCAAGTACCTCAGGAGAAACCATATACCCTCTTACATGACAACCACCACGGTTAGAAGTAACATAGTTTAATCCATGACCCTGTAATCCACGTGGATCATAAGCAGGTAATTCCTGTTTTTTAACACTCATTGATAGCTCTGCATTACCTTTAGATTCAGCTAATCTATAAGAACCTTCAGCCATCTGATCTCCAAATCCTTCACGAAGAGCCATCTGTCTTGTATAATAAGTTATCGATTCTGAAGAACCAAACGCCAATTCTGGACCATTTTCAAATTCTTCTTTATCTACATAACCTTTTTCATATAATTCCATAGCACAGCCAATTGTTACACCTGCAGAAATTGTATCCATACCAAGATCATTACAGAGGAAGTTAGCCTGTACAATAGCATTTAAGTCACTTACACCACATTGAGCACCAAAAGCCCAGCCGGTTTCATATTCAGGACCTTCACCTTGCTGTCCATTAGGCAGCTTAGTATCTCTACCACAGCGGATAGGACATCCATAACATCCTTTGTTACCCTGCAGATAACCTTTTTCAACTAAGGCTTCTCCAGATACTTCATCAACTTTATCAAATGTTGCGTACTGGAAGTTATTTCTAGGATAAGCACCATGTGAGTTAACAATATTGTCAAGAACTTTTGTACCTAGAGCAGGAAGACCTTCTCCAGTTACACCATCCTCTTTCAATGTTTTAGTTTGTTTTCTCACAACTTCCATCATCTCATCTTTAAAATACTCTACCTGTTTTTCTTCAGCTTTAACAACAACAGCTTTTAAATTCTTAGAACCCATTACCGCACCTACACCAGTTCTACCAGCAGCACGGTCTTTTTCATTCATTATAGAAGCAAACTTAACAAGATTTTCTCCAGCAGGGCCAATACAGCTAACTCTTGCTTTTTCATCGCCAAATTCTTCTATTAATGTATCTGTTGTCTCATAAACTCCTTTGCCCCAAAGATGGGAAGCATCTTTAAGCTCTGCCTTATCTCCTTTTAAGGAAAGATAAACTGGCTTTTCTGCTTTACCTTCAAAAATTATAATATCATTTCCGCTGAATCTTAATTCTGCACCGAAAAATCCACCAGAATTACTGCTTGCAATTGTACCTGTTAGAGGTCCTTTGGTAATAACCATGTAACGGCCACCTGTTGAAGCAGCTGTACCTGTTAATAATCCTGTTGCATAGATTAATTTGTTTTCAGGACTAAGGGCATCGATAGTAGGATCTATTTCATCATAAAGAATTTTTGATCCAAGACCACGACCACCTAAAAACTTCTTGACTTTCTCACCAGCAATTTTCTCTCTTTTGATCTCCTCATTTGTAAGATCAACTCTTAAAACATTGTACTCATAAATTTTACCCATTAATGTTATACCTCCTTAGATTTACTCTTCTTTCCAAGCACGGGAGGCTGATTCATTTCTTCATCAACCCAGCGGTTAAAATGCCGTGGAAAATTCTTTAGGCAAAATAACTCGAAGGTATATAAAAATATTTCTTGCTTTATATAATACATATTAAATATACAAGGCCAAAATCCTTCTTAATTTTTAGAAAAATTTATATTTTTGTGAATATTTTTTTAATTAAAAGCTAAGCTTATATTGAATATAAAATTTAGTTATAAATTTAGGGGCATTGAATAACTCCTCTGGCCCATAAACAGTCTCCACATACCGGGAATTCATTACCATGACAATCTTCTTCATTTTCCTTTGACATCTCACATCCAGAACATTGAGTGCAGTCGGAAAAAGGAAATTCCTTTACATCTTTTCTAAATTTTTTAAATTCATCACTGTACCAAATTGAATTTAAATCTTCTTCCCCAATATTTCCTAAAACATATTTATTAATATGCTTTTCTCTTTCTCTAATATAAAGGTCATAGCTGTGCATTAGAGCAATACAGGGACTTATCTCTCCCCGCCAGTTAACAGCAATCGACCCATCCTCTACAAATTTACAGTAACCGCGATGAGGATTGAAAGGCACCTGTGTAGTACTGATATTACTTGATTTTCCACCAATAGCTGCAATATCTTTAATAATATCTTCTCTTAGATCTGTAGGAGGAAGATATATTTCAGGTCTGTGATGAGTTCTTTTTTCAGGTTGAGAACGGCTGATCGAAAATGAATAGAGAATTTCATCGGTCATCGACTCTGTATAAGGCAGCAAATTTGTCAAAAAGATAAAAGAAGCTCCCAGATCATAAGCTAATTTCCGCAGTTCTTTAAGCTCATCAACATTTGACTTCATAATCACATACTCAATACCAATTTCTGTTTCAAGCTTTTTCTTATCTCTTAAACTGCGAAATCTTTTAACATTTTCAATCACCCGTGCCAGATCTGCACCAGAGCGAATATCTGCCATTGTTTCAGGAGAAGTACCATCAACAGAAACAACTATACTATCCAAACCAGCATCTAAGACAGCATTTGCTTTCTTTTCATCTAAAAGCAGTGCATTAGTAATCATCTGAGTTTGAACTCCCAGCTCTGAGGCTAATGCAATCATCTCAGCAATCTCAGGATGATAAGTTGGCTCACCAATACCCCAGAATGCAATCTTCTCCAAATGCTTGAACTCTTTTAATTCATCAATAAGTTTTTTATAGACATCAAAATCCATATGACCCATTTCTTCATCCCAGGAGTGTCTTACACATGTCTTGCAGTTCAAATTACAGTCACTTGTCGGTTCAATATATACCCTGGTCAGGAGTGGATCACTTCTCTCTAAATAAAAACCTTTTGAACCAAGTTTAATATTAACAGCAGTATCCTCATCAAAACCAAGTTTTTCTTTTACTTTTACAGGGATCTTTAACTTGCCATCTTCCAGTTCAACTTCTAAGTTTTCTGGAAGATCTTCACCTGCACCATTAGTTCTCCAAAACTGTGGGTTGTTTACCAAAAAGTCCAATCTGCATACCACCTTCCTTAAATGATAATATATAAAAACATTAATAAATACATGGTGGGTAAATACTAAATTTAAATTATATTCAATTTTTTTAATATTTACTTATTTATACATTATCATTTTTGTCAAGATTTTGCAATTGTTATTTAAATCAGATTTTCCAGATTTTTTTGTGGTATACATCATTAAAAAATTGATATTCAAACTTTATCGAATTATTAAAGTGGTATTTAAGCAGTTCAAAATTTTCTTCTCTAAATTCTGCTTCTAGTAGAAAAATTAGATCTTCAACCAGCTGACTGAATTCATCTCTTTTAAATACTGCTGCCCAATTTTTATAGATTTCATTTTGGTTTTTCTTTAATTTATCAGCATGTATTTCAGCCATTTTTAGATAAAGCCAATAGCAGGGGATTAGAGCTGCCAATCCTTCAGCAAAAGTATTTTGAGAACTGACAGCAATCAAATAATTAGAATAAGCTATATTTGCATAACTCAGCTCAAAATTATTATAGTTTTTGTAATTAATATTATATAAGCTAAGCATTTTTTCATATTCAGAAAATTCTAGATTAGCTTCACTATATAATACAGCAATTAATTTTTGTTTTGCCTTAACATCATCCAGCTTAGATATTAAAATTGCCATATTTCGCATCGACTGATTTAAGTAATAATAATCCTGTTTCAAATAAAACTTAAATATATCTTCAGCAAGCTCACCTGCAAAAATCTGATCTACAAATCGATGCTTAATTACCTTCTTCCAATTATCTTTTGTTTCTTCAACAAGACTTTTAAACTGCAATTTATTTAACCCCCTTAACAACCACATAATCCCCTTTTTTATATCCATCTACTGCCTCTTCGACTAATTCATTTGCATATTTAGGATGTCTAGTAAGTGTCTGCATAAACTCTAATTTTTTAAATCCTACCTCTTCCATAATTTTTATCAGCTCTTCTGTTCCAATCCAATCTGTACCTTCAAGAAATTCCATCGGATAAGGATATTTTGGCGAAATTTTATTTAAATAATAGCCTTCAATAGAGGCAAGTCTATAGAGAATTCCAAATGAAGACTCAGCAGGCAAAATAGAGATTATCACCTCTCCACCTTTTTTTAAGACCCTATAAGCCTCTTGAACAGTCTTTTTTTTATCATCTACATAGGCCAGTATTGTTCCGAGCAGCACCTGTTCTGCACTTTCATCTGCTAGTGGAAGCTCTTCTGCTCTACCTTCAATAACATCAATTCCTTTTTTTCGTGCTAGTTCTGCCATACCCTCTGAAGGTTCTACACCTTTTTTTATTCCTAATTTTTTTGCAAAAAGTCCATTCCCTACTCCAACACTTATACAATTTTCTGGATCTGTTACCATTTTCTTTAGAGCATTGAATTCACTCATAAAAAGATTCTTGTTGTTCTTAAACCAGATCTCAAAATCCTCTGCTCCGTGATTGAATTTCTCATTATTTACTGAAAGTTTATCTTTGATTTTCACTTTTATTCCTCCTGTATTTTTATTATTAAATTACATTTTTATACATCAAACTTTTCTTAGCCAAAAATCTAAAATTAAAAACATTACTTTGGCAATTATTCTTAATTGAATATTATATTAAGCATCCATTCTGCAGCAGATAAATATTGTCCATAAATTCTATTTTGAATTTTGCTGGAGTCAGTTCTTTTTTTGCTGCTATTTCAGCTGCTAAATTATAATAATAGACTGCTGTTTCAGCTAACTCAAAGATAGAAAAATCAGATTTTCCAGCTGCTCCCGCAAAAACTCCAAGTGTAGAAGCAAGCATACAGCCTGTTCCCACAAGCTCTTTCATTAAAGAACTACCTCCCGTAATTTTTTGGGTTGTTTTACCATTAGAAATAACATCAATTTCAGAACTTACAACAACAATAGTATTTAATTCTGCAGCCAGCCTCTGGACTGTGGTGCGAATTTGTGCATAATTTCCTATTGACTCTACTCCTTTTATTTCTGCATCTTCACCAGCTAAAGCAGATATTTCTCCTTCATTTCCTTTGATTATTGATATATTAAGTTCTTCAGTAATTTTTTCTGCAGACCTGGTTCTGTACTCTGATGCTCCAACACCAACTGGATCCAATATTATTGGAATCCCAAATTGGTTGGCTTTTTTGCCAGCAGCTAACATAGAACTCAACCTCATCTCAGTTAAAGTACCAATATTCAAAACTAAAGCAGAAGCATTTATTACTGTCTCAGATACTTCTTCTGATGAATATGCCATAACAGGTAGTGCTCCCCAGTTTAAAATTATACTGGCACAGTCATTTAATGTAACATCATTGCCAATCTGATGAATTAATAGTTTTTCTTTTTGAATTATTTCTTTTATTTTCTGCCATCTTTTTTGATAAACACTATTAATTGGCTTTAGCTTATTTTTCAAATCTAGCTCCTTTCTAGTTTAGACCACTTCTCTTTTTTTGCTTTTCTAATTATTTCTTTTAAATTTTTAGCACTGCTTTTTATATCATCTGCACCTGTAAGAGATGAGATAACGGATACTGCATCTGCACCTGCTCTAATTACATCTGCAGCATTTTTGCTGTTTAAGCCTCCGACAGCAATTACAGGTAAAGATGTTATTTTTTTGACCTTCTTTATTCCTTCAAGTCCTATACCATCTTTTTCTTCAGCTACTATTTTTGAGTTAGTTTTATACACCGAACCAATGCCTAGATAATCAGCTCCTTCTTTTTCTGCATTAATAATATCTCTCATCTTTATAGAAGTGATTCCTATAATTTTATCAGCTCCAAGTATTCTCCTTGCTTCTCTGCAGGGCAAATCATCCTGGCCAAGATGAACACCATCTGCATCAAGTACAGCAGCCAAATCTACTCTATCATTAACTATAAAATCGACTTTTGATTTTTTTGTGATTTTTTTAATCTCTCTGCCAAGCGAATATCTTTCTCTAAGAGTTAAATTTTTATCACGCAGCTGTATAACATCAACACCGCCATTGACAGCTTCTTTAACCACCTCTAAAGTGCTGCGCCCCTCAGATAATTGTTCTTCAGTGATTAAATAAAGGTTCCAGTCTTTTCTAAGCAAAAAATCATCTCCTTTTACTATAATGAAAATATATGGTTAACAGGATTATTCCCCTTTCCAACTTTAAACCCATTTTTAATTGCTTCTGTTATATAAGTCTTACTTAATGCAGCTGCCTCTTTAATACTCAGATCTTTTGCCAAATTGCTGGCCAAAGATGCAGAGAGGGTACAGCCTGTACCATGTGTATGCCTAGTATTAATATATTCAGCTTCAAATTCAACAAATTCCCTACCATCATAAAGCAGATCAACTGCTAAGTATGCTGAACCCTTTGCTTTTGAAGAGTTGTTATTCTTAAAGTCATTATTTAAATGGCCGCCTTTTATGAGCACATATTCACTTCCATATTTATAGAGTTCTTCTGCAAGATACTTTGAACTTAGTTCATCAGCAGGATCTTTACCAGCGAGTATTTTTGCTTCCATTAAATTTGGAGTTATTATTTTTGCAAGTGGAAAAAGCTTTTCTTTATAACTTTCTACTGCATTTTCAGCAAGCAGCAGATCTCCACTGCTGGCAGCCATCACTGGATCTACTACCAGATTATCCAATCCATATTCTTCTATTTTCTCTGCAGTTATTTCAACAATTTCTCTACTGCCAAGCATTCCTGTTTTTAATGCATCAATTTTAATATCGCTGAGCACAGAATCAATCTGAACAGCAACAAATTCTGCATCAAGATTTTTAATCCCCTGGACACCAAGGGTGTTTTGTGCTGTTACAGAAGTAATTACTGAAGCACCATAAACTCCGTGTACTGTCATTGTCTTTAGATCAGCTTGAATCCCTGCTCCACCTCCAGAATCTGAACCTGCAATAGTTAATACCTTTTTCATTTTTTCAGCTCCTTTCACTCTTATTTTTATTTAATTAATATATAAAGCAAATTGTTTAAACATTAATTATTTGTACTTAACTATATATACACTTAGTTCAATTCATCAATAAAAGTTAGGCTATCAGCATTTTCAACTGCTCTTAAAAATAGATAGGCTATAACTACACCACCTGCTGCACTTAAAGTAAAAGGAATTACAAAGAAAAAAACTGCTGTAGAACTTCCCATTAAAAATCTAGCTATTGGATAGGCTGCAGCTGCACCTAAAATTCCTGTTCCAAATAGTTCACCAGCTATCGCCCAGAGCTTGTGTTTAAACTTTTTATAAAAAAGTCCGGCCAATAGGGCACCGATCATACTTCCTGGAAATGCAAGCAGAGAACCAACCCCCAACATATTTCTTAAAAGTGAAATCACAAATGCATTTAAAACAGCATAGGCTGGACCTAAAAGTACTGCAGACAGAACATTAATTAAATGCTGTACCGGAAAAGCTTTTGCAACACCAACCGGAATATAAACTAAATGACCTGTCAATGTACCGAGTGCAATCAAAAGTGCAGACAAAGTCAATTTTTTATTTTTCATCATTTTCTCCTTTCATATTAACTATAAATATAGATAATAATCTGATAAAATTTAGCTTTAAACCACAAAAACACAGCCCTGAATAGGAACTGTGTTCTTCATAAAATATACACACTTTCCTCCGCTGGTATTATCCAGATCAGGTTAAAAGGGTCAAAGCTTCTGCTTTTCTCAGCCATAGGGGCTCCCCTGTGTTATTATTAAATTTTATCAAAAAATCTATGTCTGTCTTTCAGGTGCATAACTTCCAAAAAAGATAACTCCTGATAAGATATGAATTATCAGCGAAAAGCAATTACAAATATGGGCAGCATTTCTAAACTAACCGAACCACCCTGAGGCATCCTCCAGAGTTTAAGAAAATTCAAATAACTGCTAAAGCTAAAGCTCCTCCAATTTCTGCTAACATTCTTGTTGAAAATTTATTTTGCATAACAAAAAACCCTCCTTTCTGTTGTCCAGAACCGGAGGGCTTAAATACAAATTTTTATATTTTCCTACGCCTGCATTATCAGGATCAGGTAATGGGTCGATGATTGCTCATCCTCTCAGCCTCCAGTTCGGCTCCCCTATTTGAAATTTTAAAATCTTAATTACATAAAATTTTCTTTGTAGCCATATTATACTACAGAAATTACTATTATTCAAGTAAAATAAAAATCTTCTCTTTTTATATTTTTTGAAAACTTTAAAAAAATCTCAAAAGTTTATCTTACCGAAGTTATTATCTTAGTTTCAAAAAATTCTATAAACCCTAATAATATTTTTCATGTCAGGGTTAACTACTCAACCCGAATAACAACAGTTTCATTATCATCTTCAACTCTCAAAATTTCTTTTTCCTCTGAAAGATTATCAAGTGTCTGACTCAGAGCATCTAAATTAATATCATTTTCAGAAATTTTTGCCTTTGCCGACTGAGGGATAAAATTCAAAAGACTTTTTGCTATTCCAAGCGGCAGAGCAAGATTCACCTTCTCTTTTCCATCTTCATTAACAATAATCCTTAAATGTCTTTTCTTAGCTTTGGAATCATCTTCTCTTGTTTTTCTTTGATCAGTATTAAAATTTACTGAATCATCCTCACCCAGAGCAGAAAGTAGATTTTCCGCTTCTTCAACATTGAGTTTTCCATCCTGCAGCATTTCTAAAATTCTCATTTTTTCTTCTTTCATTACTTTTCAACCCCTTTTAATTTTACTGCCTTATATTTTTAGATAAAACAAAGACTAAATTACACAAAATCATTATTTCAATTTAAAACCCACATTAAATCTCTTCTAGCTTTTTCGCTGCCTCATCTGGTGCCAGCTCTCCAGCTTCCAACATATTCAAAATTTCTCTCCTATTCTCCTGCTTTTCTTCCTCAATAAAGTCTTCTTCATAGCCAAGAGTCTTTATTAAATCACTTAATTTGTTTCTAACTGTTGGATATGACATATCAAGCTCTTTTTCCATATTTTTAATATTACCCCGAGTTTTAATAAAAATCTTTAAAAACTGCTGCTGCTCATTATTTAATTGGAAAATTTCATCAAGATAAAAATTACCAATAATTCTTGTATTACAGCTGCTGCATTTCAATTCAATTACGTTCAATTTTCCATCACAGGTAGGACATTTATCTGGAATTGGATAATTCATTTATCTCACCCCTTTCTATATTTAATATTATAAACTAAAAATTAATATTTGTAAATACTTTTTTAAAAAAATTAATTATTTTAATAAATTAATCAATAATATTAATTTAAATATAAAAGAGCTGAAGCAATTAATTTATACTTAGCCACTTCAGCTCATAGAAATAATTATTTATTGATAATTATTTTAAATAAGTTTTTAAATAATTGATTTATTAAAACAATTAAAAACCCCAGAATAATCGTACAAGAATCGGAACCGAAACTGTCAGCAATAACTGTAATGGTGCTCCAACAACTATAAAATCTCTGAATTTAAATCCACCAGAACTGTAAACCATCAGGTTAGTCTGATAACCGACCGGACTTGCAAAAGCAGAACTCGCTGCAAAAGTTGTTGTAATTACAAAACTAAAAGGATTAACACCAAGTTGGGCTGCAGTGCTTACCGCAATTGGAAGCATGATTAATACACTGGCATTATTGCTAATAATAGTTGTAAGGAATGAAGTTATAAAATAGATCAGCATCAATATATAAATTGGCTGCATACTGCTCGAAATATTAATTATATTATCTGCCAGAAAAACTGCAGTCCCTGATTTCTCTATTGCAATTCCCATTGGTATCAGTCCAGCCAAAAGAAAATATACTTCCCAATCAATTGACTTAAAAAAGTCGCTTTTATTTATACAACCTGAAAAAACCATAAGAAAAGCACCCATAAGAGCTGCTATTGCAACAGGTAAAATATTAAAAGCAACCGAAGCTATAAAGAAACCGAGAATAGAAGCAGAAATCAATATTTTCTTCATATCAAAAATCTTTGAATCAAATTCTCTATCTATGATAAAGTTGCTGTTTTTACGAAATCTTTCTAAGGTGTTTTCAGTTACAAGCATTAACAGTAAATCTCCTGGCTTAAATCGATAATCCGTCATTTTTTGGTGGGTAATTTCTTCACCACGCCTTAATGCAAGTATATTACAATCATATCTTTCTAAAAAGTTCATTTCTTCTAAAGTTTTATTAACCATCATTGAGTTTGCAGGTACAACGACCTCCACAAGCAGCTCTCCTTTTAAAGGCTGCTCTATTGATTTATCATCTACAATTAACTCTGGAAGTGTCCTCATACCTTTATTTTTAACAAGTTCAAGCATTGTCTCATGTTTAGCCCTTATAATTAAATGGTCTCCTGCTCTAATAGTTTTTGCATTAAGAGGTTCCATAAACTGTTTTCCATCTCGAATTATACGAATAATATCATAATCTAAATCCTTATCTCCTTCTATATCATTTACACTTTTACCAACAAAATCACAGTTCTCTTCAACCAGAACTTCAGTAAGATAATCTCTCATTTCATATTCATCTGTTAAATCATCTTCTATTTCAATTCTGGCAGGAATCAACTTATATCCAAGTGTAAGGATATATGCAGTTCCTATTAATAATACTATTACTCCAAGCCCTGTAAATTCAAAAAGGCTAAATGGATGATTAATTAAACGCTCAGAAACCTGACTTGCCAGTAAATTTGTGGAGGTTCCAATCAGAGTGACTGTACCACCTAACATTGCTGTATAAGATAATGGAATCAAAAGTTTTGAAGGTGAAACATTGGTTTTTCGACCCAGTTCTCTAACCATTGGAATCAATGCTGCAACAACTGGTGTATTATTGACAAAACCAGAAGTTGAACCTGTTAATGCAGAAATTAAAGCAATCTGTCTTCTTGGATTATTACCTGTTAATTTTGAAATCTTATCACCAAGCAGCTGAACAGCACCACTCCTTTGAATACCTGCACTAAAAACAAACATGGCCATAACTGTAATGGTTGCTGAGTTACCAAAACCAGAAAGAGCTTCTTCTACTGACATATTACTCAAGCCACTGAATATAGAGAGGGTAATTGGTACTAAAACAGCCAACAAACTTATCGGCATAGGTTCCCACACAAATAATATTATTAATAGTAGTATTAAAGAAAGTATGAAAATAACACTTTTGTCCAAACCTTGTTCTTTTTGAGTCATCTCTTCTGTATTTTCTATATTTATATCCTGTGCATAAATATTTATGCTAATAATTGAAAGCAAAGTTAATGTTATTAATAATATTAAAATGATCTTATTATTAGATAATTTCAACAGTTTGACCCTCCTCGGGAAAAGTCCACCAGCTTTGTGAGCAGACTTCCAATTTAATTAAAAATCTCTAATTTAAGTTGATTCTAAGCTATTATACATTTTAACAAAAAAATATAATTATTTCTATAATTAATATTGAATATCTACAGCTTAACTGTTAAACTATAAGCAAAGAATTTTCCAACTTAAGATTCGGGGTGATATATTTGAGAAATTTAAACACTAAAATTGAAAACATGCTGCCTAATATTATTAGTGGTATAACTACTGCAACAATCGCCCTTCCCCAGAACATGGCTTATGCCTTGATTTTAGGAATAAATCCTATTTATGGTGTTTATGCATCTATATTTTCTATGCTGACTGCATCTATATTTAATTTATCAAATTATATAATTGTAGGTCCAACAAATATGATGGCAGTTGCTTTATACAGCAGTTTAAGCCCTTTTCAAGAACAAAACTATCTTCAAATTATTTTATTAACAACATTTTTGATAGGTTTATTTCAATTTCTGCTTGTTAGTTTAAATTTAAGTGAACTTGTAAAATATGTATCTCACCCAGTTGTAGTTGCACTTTCTCATGGTGCTGCAGTGTTGATTTTATTTAGTCAGATAGAAAACTTTACTGGAGTAAGTGTTACAGGTTCTAATGTTCTTACAAAAAGTTGGCAGTTTATTTTAAATTTTAATGAACTAAACTATTCTTATTTAATAATAGGAATCATGACAATTATTTTAATTTATCTCCTCCCAAAGCTCAAAAAAGAACTCCCTGAATATATTTTAACAATATTAATCATGTCAATTTTAACAGCAATAACTGGCTTAAATAATTATATCCCCCTTGTCGGGGAGATACCAAACCGGATCATAGATTTTAATATACTCAACTTTGACTGGCAGATAATTGCTCAGGTTTATACAAAGGCATTTTCCATTGCACTGCTTGGGTTGATCCAGACAATGGCAGTTTTACAGGCAGTTGAATTGAGAACAAACGAAGAATCAAATTTTAGGAGAGAATTTAGAAGCCAGGGCATAACTAATATGGTTATTTCATTTTTCAGTGGTTTTGCGATTTCAGCTTCATTTTCCAATACTTTTGCAAATATAAGTGCTGGAGGAAAATCTAAAATTTCACAAATTTTCTGTGCGCTTTCTATTATCATTTTTATAGTGTTTTTAAGACCTTTAATTGCATATATACCTATCCCGGTTCTTGCAGGACTTGTAATCTCTGCAGCAATTGGAATAGTAGATCTCAAAGAGATAGCCAATAATATGAAAACAACAAAAGGAGATGCCCTTATTTTCTGGTCAACCTTTGCCGCAACTATTGTACTACCAAATATTGATCAAGCAATATACTTTGGAGTTTTAGTTTCACTTGTTGTTGTTTTAGAAATCTCTAAAAAAGCAGATATTGATATGCTGTATTATGATAAGAAAGAAGGAGATGTAGGATATCATCTTCATCATGTCCATCATGAAGATCATGATGAATCAGCAATAGAAGCTAAGCAGGCCAGAGTAATTGATCTCAAGGGAGCTGTTCACTTTAGTGCAGCTGATGATCTTAAAGATAAACTAGAACAGTTTTATGAAAAAGATGTCGATTATATTATCAGGCTTCGTAATGTTTGTCGAATTGATATCACTATTATAAGAGTATTAGAAGAATTTATTGATAGAGTAAAAAATAATGGATCCGAAATTATTTTAACAGGAGTTAATCAAAAAATTATAGATATGCTAAAAAAGATTGGTCTTGAAGAAAAAGTTGGTTCTGAAAATATTTATCGACCTGAAAGCGAATATTTTGCAGCAACAAATAAAGCTCTTGAGCTGACCTGTGATGAAAACATTGTTGCTGATAATCATATAAACGAAAAAGAGGAAGATAATTAAAATAATAAGTTATAGTCATTTGAAATTATTTAAAAATTTCTTTTCCAAATCTATTTGAAAATCTTATAATTATTTAAAGGGCATCCAGCTGGATGCCCTTTTATAATTCCCATATTTTATCTTTTTAAACTGTGACCTGCATTCTGACTTACATATCTTCCAAGTGAATTGATGATACTGCCTATACACTGTCTGCAGTCTCCTGCTTCTTCATTTATACATATTTTATCTGGATAAATCTGGTATTTTTCACGGTAACTGCTGTCTGTGACATTTGGCATAACAACATTTGCCCCTGCTTTAAGTGCTTTTTGTCTTCCCTCCACATCAATAGTTCCAAGTGCTGTAGTTGCTGGAATATGAACAAGAGGCAGCAGCAATCTGCAGAGTGCATTGAATTTTAAAGTCATCTCAACTGTTCCTCTTTCTTTACCTTTTAGAGGTGTTTGCTGATGAGGAATAAATGGACCAGCTCCCATCATATCAATATCCAATTCTTTAAGAAGCAATATATCCTCAGCTAATGTTTCTTCAGTCTGACCCGGAAGACCAATAATCACACCACTTCCTGTTTGATAGCCAATTTTTTTAAGATATTTTAAACTCTCTATTCGGTTATCAAAACTCATTCCTGGATGATACTTATCATATAATTCTCTATCAGCAGTTTCGTGTTTTAAAAGATAGCGGTCAGCTCCTGCTTCACGCCAGAGTTTATAGGCACCAAAATCTCTTTCTCCAAGACTTAATGTAACTGCCATAGAAGTTTTATCTTTAATTTCTCCTATAATTTCAGCAATCTCTTTAGCAGGATACTCATCTTCACCTGACTGAAGAACAACTGTCTTATAGCCAATCTCTGCAGCTCTTTCTGCAGTTTCAACTATTTCTTTTTGTTTAAGCTGATAGCGCTCAATATTCTGATTATCTTTGCGGAGACCACAGTAAAAACAATTCTGTCTGCAGTAATTAGAAAACTCAATTATTGCCCTTAGATGAACCTCATCAGAAAATATTTCATCCCTTTTCTGATCTGCTTTGCTGAGCAGATAGCCCAAATTTTTTAAAGGTTGTTTAAGCAGAAAACTAAGCTCTTTTTTGCTTAATTTTTGAAATTGATAAGCCTTATCAATTAATTTTTTAATAAGTTCTTCATATACTTTTCTATCTTCTAACTGTTCTATTTCTTTTAATTGTTTTATATTCTGTGACATTTCTTTAATTATATCTGCTGTTTCTGTCAATTTTATAATCACCTCTAAATTATTTATGGTGTTTTTGAGTTAATAGATTAAAAACATAATCAATTAAAGATAAAGATCATGTTCTCCATCAGCAATTGCCTCTAATTTCTCATTTATATTTGCTGCAAGTTTAGGGTTGTCTTCTTTTAATGATTCTTTTAAATCTTCCAGACATTTTTTTCCATATTTTCTACTTTGATCTGTACCATAATCTTCAAGGTACTCTTTAAAAGTTAACATTGCATTCGGTTTACAGAACTCCTGTATTTTACCCGGCTTAGCAAGATCCATAAAGTCTTTACCTGTTCTGCCAAGTCTATAACAGGCTGTGCAAAAACTTGGAATATAGCCATCTTTTGCAATTCCAGTAATTATCTCATCTATTGGTCTTAAATCATGCAGCGAAAATTGAGCAAGTTCTTCTTTATTTTCTTCTTTTTTATCATAACCACCAGGAGTGGTTCTGGAGCCTGCACTGATCTGAGATACACCATGTTCAAAAAGTTCATTTCTCATTTCTGTACTCTCTCTAGTGCTCAATATCATTCCAGTATAAGGTACAGCAAGTCTTAATACAGCAACCAATTTACGGAAATTTTCGTCTGAAACCGGATATGGTACTTCATCCAGTGGTGTTCCCAGGGCTGGATTAAGTCTTGGTACCGAAACTGTATGTGGGCCAACTCCATATTTTTTATCTAAATACTCAGCATGGAGGAGCATACCGATAACATCGAATTTATAATCATATAAGCCAAAAAGTGCTCCTATACCAACATCATCTATACCTGCATCCTGGGCTCTATCCATCACAGATAATCTCCACTCATAATTGCTCTTTGGTCCTGTTGGATGCAGTTTTTTATATTGTTTTCTATTATATGTTTCTTGAAAACATGTATAGGTTCCTATCTCAGATTCTTTTAAAAGCTTGAAGTCTTCTGTTGTAAGTGGTGCAATTTCTGCATTAATTCTTCTTATTTCTCCACCATTTTCTGTCTTTACACTGTAAGCTGTTTTAATACTCTCAATGATATAATCGAGATCAGTATTAGGGGCCTCCCCTGTAAGGACAAGTAATCTTTTATGACCTTCTCTCTCAAGAGCTTCTACTTCCTTCACAATTTCTGACTGAGATAATTTTTTGCGGTCAATCTGATGATTGTCCTTGCGAAATCCGCAGTATAAGCAGTTATTTATACACTGATTGGCAAAATACAGGGGAGCAAATATAACAAGTCTTTTTCCATATATTCTTTCTTTAATTTTTCTGGCTGCCTCAAGAAATTGATCAATTAAATCTTTATCTTCAACCTGAAGTAAAGTTGCAGCCTCTACAGGTGTTATTCCATTTAATTCTAAAGCCTTATCTATAATTCTCTTAACTTCAGCATCAGTTGGCTCTTTAGCTGAATCTAAAATACCCTCTATTTTTTCGTCAGTAATATAGTCACATACTTCTGTGCGGTAATCTTCACCAAATTCTTCCTTATAATAATTTACCTCTGCAGTTTTAGTCATTTAATTTCCTCCTAAATTTTATTATTTTTCAATTTCAACCGATGTAAGTGCAGATTTAAGATTAACTCCCTTAATATTACCCAGCTGTCCTGTCATTGCACCAATTTCATCAGGAGTACCTTCAACAATTAAAGAAATCATCGAAAGGTCATGTTCAGCATGGGGAATTCCCATTCTTCCTATAATGTTCTCACTATACTTACTTAAAATCTTATTAATTCTATCTCCAGCTCTCTCTCTTTCTTCAACTACGATTCCTACTACCCCGATTCTTTTTTTCACTTTTTCACCCCTTTGTGAATATAACTACTAAAGTCTTTAAAAAAAATTAAGTTAATTTTAATCGAAATCTAGAGGCTTTAACTTTTTTTAAAAATAACTTTTAATATAAATTTCATTAAAACAAAAAATCCTGCCGGAAGTAGGCAGGGGTAAATTAAGCATAGAAATATCCCTCCCCCGATTCTCAGGCTAAAACCCTTAAATTCAGGAAGTCATATAATATTATATCCTTTCGAACAGGAAATATCCCGGTCGATCAGATATTAACTTTGAATATATTATACAGCAATTTAAATGATTGTGCAAGTTTTCACTAAAAATAATTTTACATTGAATTTAAATCATAAACCTTTTCGCCTTCCTGCTTTTATAAATTGTAAATAAATACACTTATTTTTAATAAAGGAAATTTTATTCAAATATAACTGCAAGTACACTTGATAATGACCGCCATATCAGCATCTATCAAAAATACACTATCTAAAATTCTTTAGCCAAAAAGCTTACAAGAACCTAACAATTTGCTTTTAGACTCAAAATAATATAAAATTATAAATAGGGCTGATATATTTTATACTCAGCTATAAGTTATTAAATATTTTAAAATGAAGAAGGGAGTAGATTTTAAAGATGTTTAAAAGTAAAAAGATTTTAGTATTAATTGCGTTATTGGCTGTTTTGAGTCTTGCTTTAAGCACATCTGTTCTTGCTCAGGAAACTACCTTTATTTCTCTAGCTACAGGAGGAACCTCTGGGACATATTATCCTGTAGGTGGTGCGATTGCTAAGGTATTAAATGAGAATATTGAAGGTATGAATGCTTCTGCTCAATCTACTGGTGCTTCAGTAACTAATACCCGCCTAATTTATAATCAAGAGGTAGAACTTGCAATTCTTCAAAATGATATAGCTAGTTATGCGGTAAATGGTGAAAATCAATTTTCTGACAATCAGGTAAAAAATATGACAGGTATTGCTGCATTATATCCAGAAGTTATTCAAATAGTTGTCAGAGATGATGCAGGTATAAAATCTGTGGAAGATCTTAAAGGTAAAAAAGTAGCAGTAGGTGCACCGGGAAGTGGTGCTGAAGCCAATGCTAAACAGATTATTGAATTTTTTGGCTTAAGTTATGATGATATTGAAGAAGATTATCTATCATTTGGTGAAGCTGCAAGTCGTTTAAAAGATAGACAGATTGATGCTGCTTTCTTAACAGCAGGTATTCCAACTGCAGCCGTAATGGATGTTGCTGCAACCCAGGATATTTCTTTAATAAACTTTAGTGATGAAGCTATTGAATCTTTAAATAGTAAATATCCATATTTGACTGGAGTAACAGTACCAGCAGGCAGCTATAATGGTCTTGAAGAAGATATTCAGACAGTTGCTCTTAAAGCTATCTTGGTTGCTGTAGATGATTTAACTCAAGAAACTGTCTATAATATTACTAAGGCAATTTTTGAAAACCGTCAGACATTAATTGAAGCTCATGATAGAGCTAGAGATATTACTTTAGAAGGAGCTATGGATGGTATGACAGTTGAACTTCATCCTGGTGCTAAACAATATTATGACGAGGTTAAGTAATTTAGATAAAATTATAATAATATATCAAACCTCTAAAAGGAGGAATACCGGGTATTGCAAAATACCCGGCTCTAATTTATTATGCTAAAAAAAACTATTAAATTTAAATTTTTCTTGCTGCTTTTTATATTAATAATATTATTTGCCGCTTATTATCTTTATAATCAAGAAATCACTTTACTTAAGATTATTGATTATAAAGAGAATAATATAATCTGGGAGGCAAAAGTAGATGAAGGTGATGAATTTACAATTAAATATCTTCATTCTGTAGCAAAAACTCCAGTTTTAGAAATTTTTGAAATTATAAATGGAGAAATAGTACTCATTTCCACTGAATATCAATCCTATGGAGCAGGTTTACCATTTTTAAATGAACATCAATATACATTAGAGGATAATAAGTTTATTATTCGCGAAATAAATAAAGAATTACCAGAAATATTGCTCAGAGTAAGTGATTATGCACTCCATGAATTTATCTTTAAAAATAAAGTTTATAAATTATACAAACTAGTAAAAGATGAAACATTATTGGAAATTTCAACCGAAAAGACTAACTATCTTTATTATTATATAGGGAGGTTAAAGGATGGCTGAATCAAAAAACAAAGAACATCTTAAAGAAGACGAACTTTTAAAAAAATATGATCCCAGCACTGATTACCGTCATTATACTGGTATTGCAGCTGTAATTGTTTCTACCATTGCTGTTGTACTTTCACTTTTCCACTTATACACAGCCGGTTTTGGAATTTTACTGGCTTTAAAACAGCGTGCAGTTCACCTCGGCTTTATATTTACATTGATTTTTTTGCTATATCCAGCTTTAAAAAATAAAAAAGATAATAAATTTATTCTTGGTTTTGATTTGCTTTTAGCTCTAGGAAGTATAGCTATTTCTTCATATATTATTATCAATTATGAAGCTCTGGTTCGTAGAGCAGGAATGTTTACCCAACTTGATTATTATATGGCAATACTTGCTATCATAATAGTCTTAGAAGGAACAAGAAGAGTAATTGGACCGGAATTACCTGTTATTTCAATTTTATTTTTAATTTATGCCCGTTTTGGCCAGATTATGCCCGGCATGCTTGCTCACAGAGGTTATTCCTGGTCAAGAATTGCCAGCCACATGTACTTCACAACTGAAGGTATCTTTGGTATTCCACTTGGGGTATCAGCTACATATATATTCTTATTTTTACTTTTGGGAGCCTTTGCAAAGAGAACAGGACTTGGTGATCTTTTTATTGACCTGGCAATGTCTTTAACTGGACGTAGCACAGGTGGCCCTGCCAAAGCTGCTGTTGTTTCCAGTGGTCTTATGGGTTCGATTTCAGGTAGTTCTGTTGCAAATACAGTTACTACAGGTTCATTCACAATTCCGCTCATGAAAAGAGTTGGTTATGATTCAAAATTTGCTGCAGCGGTAGAAGCTTCTGCATCAACAGGTGGACAGATTATGCCTCCAATTATGGGAGCTGCCGCATTTATTATGGCAGAATTTATCGGAGTACCTTATGTGACTATTGCAAAGGCAGCGATACTGCCAGCAATTCTCTACTATGTCACTGTAGGTCTAATGGTTCATTTTGAAGCTAAAAAAACAGGGCTGCAGGGAATGGCACCAGCCCTCATCCCAAAATTTTTGGATGTTTTAAAAGCAAGAGGCCATATGATAGCTCCTTTGATTATCATTTTCTATTATTTATTTAGAGGTTATACACCTTTAAGAGCTGCTTTTCTTGGTATTTTAGTCTCATTTGCTCTAAGTTTTTTCAAAGAAGATACCAGAATGAGCTTAATGGATTTAATTGATACATTAAAAGAAGGAGCTATATCAGCACTGGGAGTTGCAGCTGCCTGTGCAGCTGTTGGTTTTATTGTTGGTGTAACAACATTAACAGGTTTAGGCCTCAAATTTACAAGTATTACAGTCGCCTTAGCACAAGGTAATCTATTTTTAGCACTCTTCTTTACTATGGTAGCTTGTACTATATTAGGAACCGGGCTTCCAACTACTGCAACTTATATTGTGCTTGCTACAATGGCAGCCCCTGCTTTAACAACGCTTGGTGTTCCTATTTTAGCTTCACACTTATTTGTACTTTATTTTGGAGTAGTGGCAGACCTAACACCACCAGCAGCATTAGCCGCTTATGCTGGTGCAGGTATAGCTGGTTCTAATCCACTAAAAACAGGTATTACTGCTGTAAGACTTGCAGTTGCAGGGTTTGTTGTACCATTTGTCTTTGCATACTCACCTTCTCTGCTGCTTATTGACACTACCTGGTCTGAAGTTTTAATTATTACTGGAAGTTCAATCCTTGGTGTGTTTGCACTAGCTGCTGCAGTGCTTGGGTATTTAAATAGAAAAACAACAATTATCGAAAGATTACTGCTTTTGGGAAGTTCAGTTGGATTATTATTCCCAGGAGGATATTCAGATTTTCTTGGTATAGCTTTACTTGCTATAGTATTGTTTTTGCAGTATAAAGATAAACTTATAGCTGATACTGAAGCTGAATAAAATTAAGTAGTTTTTTCATAGAATTATATTTTTAAAAAAATTATAGAAATAATTTTAAAATAATTTGCATGCAAATAGAAAGCTCTAAGCATAGTATGCTTAGAGCTTTCTATTATATATTTTATCCATAGGAAGTTAATAAGGAAGTCAATATAACAATGCTTTATTTATACATAATGAGCTTCTAAAAACTTTTTTGCTGAATCAGGAAAAAGTATATAAGAAAGCACATCTTCTTCTGTTTCTGCAAAATCTTTAATTTCTTCAGCTTTTTTATCAAAAATAGGCTCAAGATGATTTGCTGGTCTATCAGTTATTATGTCTTCTTCTTTAATTAATTCTTTTCTTAATTCTTCATTTACTTTTCCAGGTGGCCTTCCATATTTGCCGCGCAGATATTCTTTTACTTCTGTAGGTACAACACTGTATCTACCATTTGCAACAACATTAAAAACAGCCTGGGTCCCAACTATTTGGCTTGTAGGTGTTACAAGAGGTGGGTAACCAAGGTCCTCACGTACACGGGGAATCTCTTCCAAAATTTCTTGGTACCTATCGGAAATCCCCTGTGCTTTAAGCTGACTTCTTAAATTAGAAATCATACCTCCAGGTATCTGATTTGATATGATGCGGGGATCAACTTCAAAAGAACCCAGAAATTCTTCATATTTCCCTCTTATATTGCGGAAATATTTAGCTATTTCCACAAGCTTAGAAAATTTAATGTCTGTATCAAATTCACTTTTTTCTAATGCTGCTGTCATGCTTTCTGTTGCTGGCTGAGCAGAACCAGAACCTAAAACTGAAATAGATGTATCAATAATATCAATACCTGCTTCTACTGCTTTAAGATATGTCATAGCACCTAATCCAGCTGTATTATGACTGTGCATTTCTATTGGAAGATCAAAGTTTTCTTTTAGCCTTTTGACAAGTTCATATGCCTTAAAAGGTGTCATAAGACCTGCCATATCCTTAATACAGAGAGAATCTACACCTTCATCAACCAGTTCACGTGCATTTTCCATAAATTTGTCCATTGTATGGATAGGACTTGTAGTATAAACTATTGAACCCTGAACATGAGCACCATATTTCTTGCTGTAGTAGATTGCTTTTTTCATATTCCTGATATCATTTAGCGCATCAAATATTCTAATAATATCTATTCCATTTTCTACTGACTTTTCCACAAATTTTTCCAGAACATCATCAGGATAATGCTTATAGCCGAGTATATTTTGGCCCCTTAGAAGCATCTGCAGTTTAGTATTTCTTATATTTTCTCTAATTATTCTCAGTCTTTCCCAGGGGTCTTCACCTAAATATCTCAGGCAGCTGTCAAATGTTGCTCCTCCCCATACTTCAAGAGCATGGTAGCCAACATTATCAAGATCACTGAGTACAGGCAGAATATCTTCCATTTTTAATCTTGTTGCTATTAGGGACTGCTGTCCATCTCTGAGTATAGTTTCTGTAATTTTTAGTGTCATTTATTTCTCCTTTCATTTTCTTTTCCAGCATTTTTCAAATAATCATAAAAGATAGTCTTTAATACTCAATACTAAATCTATTCTTTTTATGACTAAAATTATTTATGATCTTTTTTTAATTTAATTAAAATTTTTTTAAATTTATCAATAAAATTAGTGCTGGAAAATCCTAAATAGAGAAAATAACTGACAACAAAAATAATACTAATTCTAATTATTGAAATATTCAACTGCTCAGCACTCATAATAGAGTCTCCTAGTCTGCTTTAACTTTAGGAACTGTTAAACTACCCTGAGGAAGAATTATACAGCTGTAATCTCCATTATATTTATCTTCAATATAATCAACAGCATCCTGAAGTTCTGGCATTTTTTTAATAAACATCTTTTCTGTTTCTTCTACACTTAAATCTGAAATAAGAATTACTTCTTTATCTTTAACAACTTTAGATATCGCAAATGCTTTATGCCCACCAATAACAAATTTTTCTTTAATTCGCTTTTCATTATCTTCAGGTTTTTCAGCTTCCTCCATCCATGTTTCAAAAGTTTTTTCACCCAGGCCTTCACTACATTCAGCTACCCAAATAATAGTTCCACCTTTTTTAGTTCCATGATCAGCATGATCAAGTGCCTTTTGTGATTGATAAACATTTATATCTCTTGGAAAACCTCCAGAACTGACAATTGCAACATCAGCTTTTTCTTCTAATTCTACATGATACATCTCAGAAGACACATCAATTCCTTCATACCATGCATCTTTCAAATCACCTGCAGTAATTTTAACAATTTCTCTGCTGCTGTTTGTCACAACATTAATTATAAAGTCAACACCAATTTTTTCTGCTGCTTCAATCATCTCTAAACTAACTGGATTTTCTTTTTGAGGTGGCAAATTACCCATCAGCTTAACCATCCAAGAGTGATTGTTTTCAATTGTTTCTCTACCAGCTACACCAGGTAAAATAGATTTTCTACCACCAGAAAAGCCTGCAAAATAATGAGGTAAAATAACTCCGGTTGTAATTACAAAATCTGCCTCATAGACCTTTTTATTCACTTTAAAATTATTACCTGAGCTCAAATTCCCCATATCAACAAGTTCTCCATCACAGTCA
Organism: uncultured Halanaerobium sp.; assembly: GCA_964649895.1. Lineage (GTDB taxonomy): Bacteria > Bacillota > Halanaerobiia > Halanaerobiales > Halanaerobiaceae > Halanaerobium. The sequence continues at coordinate 36,238 of CAZYRX010000004.1, read as the reverse complement.
TGATGAATAAATTTATAATTATTATGAACTTCTTCACCAAAAATTTCAATATTCTGCTGATCAGTATGTCTGTCATGTACTCCAGTAGCAACAATAAATGTCACTTTTTCTTTAGCTATTCCAGCCTCTTTTATTGTATCTAAAATAGGCGGCAGCATTACAGAATAGGGTGTAGGTCTAGTTACATCGTTTACAATAATAACTATATCTTCTGGTTGTTTTTCATTAAGCAGATCCAATAAAGGTGGACCTGCTGTTGGATTTTTCACTACCTCTGCTGCTGTAGAATGAGGGTCTTTTAATCCTTCTCTTTCATTAGCTTTTAACACTTTATTTATTCTCTCATCATTGATGGAAAATGAGACAGTACCACGTCCATATTTCAGTTCCATCATAAAACCTCCTTAAAAATATTTTGACTATAACAATATCATGTTCTTTAAATATATCTTATTATATTATCTATTATAATATCAAATTTATTAGGAATTATTTAAAATAATATTCCCTGTGGAAGAGGTACCAGCAGCAGTCTTGAAAAAATAATATAGAAAAATGCTACTTCAACACCACCGATCAGAAAATCCTTAACCAGTACTTTAAGACTTCTTTCTTCTTCAAGCACAAATATAGCAAGGCTTAGAGCAAAGAAACTTGTTACAGCAAAACCAATTCTATTTAAAAGCAGTACCCAGGCCAGTCCGATAACTGCAACCAATATCATCTTTGATCTTTCTTCCATCGCAAATATTTCTGAATAATGTGGATTGAACTTTGCCTTTAAAAGAAGACCAACTCCAAGCACCAGTAAAATAACTATTATTGCTCTAGGAAATATCAGGCCAAAATTTGTAAAATTACCTATTCGTGAATAAAAGAGTACTGCAGAGAGAATCATTACTGCTCCACCAACTATATCTGTATTTATGGCTCCATCTTTTTTTAACATCATTAATTCTCTCCTTTCTTAACTCTATTTTTAATTTCTCTATAAATAGGCCAACCTGCAGACAACAAGGTTATAATAATTAAAACTATAGAGAGCGGTCTTGTGAAAAATATTGTCCAAGGATTAGGTCTAGATAGTCCCATCAAATAACCCTGTACCAAACCTTTTTCTGCTATAGGTCCCAATATTAAACCAAGTACAATTGGACCAGGATGGAAATTAAGTTCTTTAAGCAGATAACCGACAAATCCCCCCACCAACATAACTATAACATCCATGATGTTGTTTCTGATTGAATAAGAACCAAGAATTGTTAAAAAGATAATAGATGGCACAAGAATTTTTGCCGGGATAATAGTAACAATTTTAAATATCGAGCGGCCACCTAATATTCCAACAACAAACATCATTATGTTAGCAACTAAAAATGAAAGCATAAATGCATATGTAATATGTGCATTGCCAGAAAATAATTCCGGACCAGGTCTTAAACCCTGCAGCATTAAAGCACCGTAAATAATTGCCGCTGGAGGAGCACCTGGAATACCAAGTGTAAGTAGTGGAACCATTCCACCTTCAACAGTAGCATTGTTTGCAGCTTCTGTTGCAACAACACCCTGAGGATTCCCTGTCCCAAATGTCTCCGGCTCTTTAGAAGCCCTCTGTGCTTCATTATAGGCAACAAGATTTGCAATGTTACCACCAGCACCTGGTAAAATACCTACAAATGCACCAATAATTGAGCTTCTAACAAAATTCATTGGTTTTTCAAAAACATTTAAAAATGATCTTTTAAGTACACCCGTCTGTTTTTCAACATTTACAGCCTGCATCTTCTGTTTCTGTAAATTTCCAGCGATTCTTAACATTTCAGGGATACAGAAAAAACCAATTAAGATTGAAATCAGCTGAACTCCACCCTGAAAAGCCGGAATTCCCATTGTAAAACGGACATCTCCACCAATTGGAGCAATACCAATCATACTGATCAAAAGTCCAAAAGCACCACCTGCAAGACCTTTTAAAATATTATTTGAAGCAAGGCTAGCAATTATTGTTAATCCAAAAACTGTAATCCAAAAATACTCAGGTGGACCAAACCTTAATGCAACTCTGGCCAGAGGCACAGATAAAAAAATCAAAATAATTGTACCTATAATTCCACCACCTGCTGAAGCAAATGTTGCAGTAAAAATTGCTTCTTCACCTTTTCCCTGTTGTGCCATTGGATAACCATCAAAGGTTGTTCCAATAGAAGAAGGAGTTCCAGGTGTATTAACTAATATTGCAGAAAAAGCTCCACCAAAAATTGCTCCACAATAAATGGCCCCCAGTGTAACCAGACCACTTACTGGATCCATAGTAAAAGTAAAAGGCACAATAAGTGCTACTGACATAGTTGCTGTTAAACCAGGAAGAGCACCAGCAATCATACCAGCCGAAACCCCGAAAAGCATAAATAACATATTTTTAAGAGTAAATATAGATATTGTTGCTGTTAATAAAATTTCCCCCATCTGATCTTACCTCCTTTTTAAAAGGGTACCTGGAAAAAACCAGGCACCCTTATTTATACTTCTTAGAGAAGTCCTACTTCTGCTAAAATTTCTTTGTAATATTCTATTCTGTCTGCAATAAATTCTTCTGATTCTTCTGGACCCATATTGATAATCTGGAAGCCCATATCTTCTAGCTGATTTTTAAATGAAGGCATTTGATTTACAGCTAGATTTGCATCAGCAAGTTTTGCTACAATATCATCTGGTGTATCAGGAGGTGCAGCCATACCTCTATAAGCACCTTCTACATATTCATAACCGAGTTCTTTAAATGTTGGAGTATCAGGCATTGAAGGAACTCTTTCATCAGAAGCAACTGCGAGAACTCTCATTTCGTCACTATGTCTGATTCCCATTGTTGTATATGTCATAAGTGCACTTACGTGCTGTCCCAATAATGCAGGAACTGCTTCTCCAGAACCTGTAAATGGAATATATGTTGTTTTAATTTCAGCTTCCTGGTTGAATTCCAATGTTCCCAGGTGATTAGCACTATAACTTCCACTACCACCAACAGTAATTACACCAGGATTTTCCTTAGCATAACTTACGAAATCATCTAAGGTTTTAAAAGGACTGTCTTTGTGAACAGCAAGTATATTTGGTGTTGCTTCAAAAATAAATACTGGTTTAATATCTTTAGTTGCATAACCAGGATTATCTCTTACTAATGGCTGTAATATTATGTGTGGAAGGTTAAATCCAGCTACAGTATATCCATTAGGTTTAGCCTTAACTAATTCTGACCAACCTACTGCTCCTCCACCACCAATTTTATACTGAACTACTACATCTACACCAAGTACTTCTTCCAGTGGTTTCTGCTGTGCTCTTGCTGTGATATCAGATTCTCCACCAGGGTTAAAACAAACAATGTAATTTAGAGGTTTCTCCGGAAATTCCGCCAGAACATTAAAACTGAATAATGAGATCAATAAAACAGACACCAATAAAATACTAAATAATCTTTTACTCATTTTTTTCCTCCCTTTTTGTTTTAAAAAATTTTCTAAATTGTTCCCCCTTCCTAATATCCCAAAATTAAGAATTTTTAATAAATAATAGCCTTTAACACTTATAAATATACACTATTTAAATATAAATTCAATATTTTGTTAATATTGTTCATAAAAATCTTAAGCATGTTTTGCCCTATAATAAGGAATAACTCCTCCTGCTTTATAAATCTCCAGAATATTCTCTGGCAGCGGAGTAAATTCTATAATACTGCCATCTTCTCTTTTAATAAAGGCTTCTTCCAGGTTTACTTCTAATTGCTCATCTTCTTTAAAATCTACATCTTTTATCTGAATTACCGGCAGAGCAAGATTAACAGCATTTCTGTAAAAAATTCTGGCAAAAGATTTTGCTATAACAGCTCCAACTCCAGCATTTTTTAAAGTTATTACCGCATGTTCTCGACTTGATCCACAGCCAAAATTACTGCCTGCTGCAATAATATCTCCTTCTTTTACCTTAGCTGCAAATTCAGGATCAGCTCCCTCCATCGCATGTTCTGCAATCTTCTTATGATCACTAATATCTAAATATCTACCTGGATAAATTTGGTCTGTATCGATATTATCGCCAAATTTATGAACATTACCTTTTGTCATTTACTCTTCACCTCCTGTTAATTTTCCATACAATGCACTATAAGCTGCAGTAGCAGGTGAAGCACTGTATATTTTAGCACCAGTACTACCCATTCTACCCGGGAAGTTTCTGCTGGAAGTAGATACACAGGTTTCTCCATCTGCAATAACACCCTGATGTGCACCTAAACACGGACCACAGCCAGGAGCAGAAATTGCTGCACCACTTTCCATTAGAATATCTATATATCCTTTTTTCATGCTTTCCCGCATAACTTCATCAGAAGCAGGAATTACAATCAATCTTACACCTTTTGCAATTTTCTTACCCTTTAATATTTCAGCTGCAGTTTTAATGTCATTTACCCGTCCACCAGTACATGTACCGATAAATACCTGATCTATTTTAACATCACCAGCTTCTTTAACGTTGATCACATTATCTATACTGTGAGGTGCTGCAGTAACTTGTTCAAGATTAGAAACATCAAATTCATATATCTCATCATATTCAAAATCTTCATCTGTCTCGTAAACTGTATAATCATGGTCTACCCTTTTATCTATATATTCTCTTGTAGTTTGATCAGGTTTAATATAAGATGTCTTGGCTCCCATCTCAACTGACATATTGCATAAAACCATTCTTTCAGCCATTTCTAAGTTCTCAACAACAGGTCCAGCAAATTCCACTGCTTTATAGACAGCTGCATCCTGACCTAATTCTCCAAGAATATGAAGAATAATATCTTTAGCCATAACACCCTGCTGTAGATCTCCAGTAATATTGATTTTAATAACCTCAGGCACCCTAAACCAGAGCTCTCCCTCTAAAAGAATAGTTGCCAAATCTGTAGCACCTACTCCTGTTCCAAAAGCACCAAATGATCCATGTGTGGTTGTATGAGAATCTGTAGCTGTCAGCAGCATCCCTGGATAGACCAGACCTGCCTCCGGCATTACTTGATGACAAACCCCTTTATTGATATCAAAAAGTTTTTCTATATTCTGCTCATCACAAAACTCTCTCATCTGTTTATGATTTTCAGCAGCTTTAATAGTTGGGGTGGGACTATAATGATCAAAAACAAAAGTTACTTTATCGGGATCCCAGACCTTCTTACCACCCATCTCATAAAAAGATTTTATTACCTGTAGATAAAGATCATTTACTTCTGCAAGATCAACTTTAGCATTAACAATTTCTCCTGCTTCAACATTCTCTCGCCCTGATTTTTCCGCTAATATTTTCCATAATGCGTGCATGCTTTATACTTCACCTCTCTATTCATTATTTGGTCCTTAATTATATTAAAAGCTTTGAATAATTAAATTATATTATCTACAGTTCACAAAACAAGTATAAGTACATAAAGTTCAAAAAAATCTCAGTACTTAACTCTCCAACATTAATTAAAATGGTAAAGAAAAATACTGAGATTTAAAGATCAACTCTTAATTTATTCTATATTATTCAGGTAATTTATAAAAATGCTTAGGTCTACCCACACTTCCATATTCTTTAATGACCTCAAGCTCATTTTTTACTGCGAGATATTTTAAATATCGCTGTACAGTAACCCGAGAAAGCCCGAGACCTCCAGCAACACCCTGAGTAGTAAATTTATTAACTCCCGAATTATTTATATAATTTGTAATCTTTTCTAATGTTTCTTTGTTAAGACCCTTAGGAAGTTCACGTATATATTTGTTTTTATTTTCTGAAGTATTATCTTCATCTGTTTTATCTTCATCTGTTTTATCTTCATCAGCACTTTTAACTTCTTTAATTATTTCCTCTTTGCCCATTAAGAAATCAATATCATCTTGATTAAGGCCCTCACCACAACCATTTAATCTATCATAAAGCTGCTTGTAATCAGTAAGAGATTTTTTAAATCTCTCAAAAGTAAATGGTTTAATTAAATAATCTACAATACCCAGCTGCATAGCTGTGCTGATATGTTCAGTTATTTTAGAAGCGCTGATAATTATTACATCAAGTGCTGTATTATCTTTTCGTATATCCTTTAAGAGTTCTATACCGCTTTTACCTGGCAGATAAATATCAAGCAGAAGCAAATCAGCTGCTTTCAAAAGTTCAGCATCTATTTCCATATTGTTCTCAATATTTACTTCCTCTAAAACCTTAAATCCTGCAAGTTTTTCAGTATAGACTCTATTAATATGGGATACCATTGGGTCATCATCTATTATCAATACATTGATAAATGATTTACTCATTTCTCAGTCTACCTCCTGATTTTTATCAATTACTACTTTAAATGTTGTTCCAACTCCTGCTTCAGAAATTAATTCTATATTGCCTCCAAGAAAGTTTACTTTATCTTTTATTAAATCTAGTCCTATCCCACTTGAGTCTTCTTTTGTAGAAAATCCTCTTTCAAAAATCTTATCTTTGATATCATCAGGAATTCCACAGCCATTATCCTCAATAAATATTTTTATTTTCTGATTCTCATCAAAGATACCAAGTTTTATCATTTTATCTTTTTCACTGCTGTTAAAACTTTCCATTGCATTTTCAACGAGATTGCCGATAATAGTAATTAGACTATCTTTGATAAATGCTGATTCAATTTTACCAAGGTAGCTTTCTCTATCAATCTCAAAATCAATCTTTAGCTCACTGGCTCTATCATACTTGCCCAACAGCAAACCAGCAATCTCATCTACTTTAATACTTTTAATTACAAATGAGGTTAATTCTTGTTTATTGTAAGTTACATTTGAGATAAGTCTTTCTGCAGCATCATATTCTTCAATCTGAATTAAACCAAGTATTGTATGCAGTTTATTAATAAATTCATGATTCTGGCTTCTAAGTGCCTCATAAAATTTCTTGACACCCGTCAATTCTTCTGCCAGCTTTTGCACTACATTTTTTTTATTAAAAGAAGCTACAGCACCCACAACATCATCATCTATTTTAATAGGAACCCTATTTGTCAAGATTGCAGTATTATTTATCAGCTGTTCTTTGTTAAATTCTGCCTCTCCAGTATCTATTACCTTCGGTAATCTTGAGTTTGGAATAATCTCTAAAATATCTCTACCTTTGAGATCACCCTCTACTCCTATAATATTTTTTGCAACTTTATTAAAAAATGTTATTTTATTATCTTTATCAATTGCAACTATCGCCTCTCTTACAGAGTTCAAAATAGCATTTCTATCCTGAATAAGTTTAGCAATTTCAGCTGGCTCAAGATTATAAATAGATTTTTTAACATTATTAGCTAGAAAAATAGAACCAATAATTCCCATAAGACCTCCAAAAATAAGTACAATATTGACCGCGAGCAGAGTCTCATTAATCCTATTATTTATATCTTCCATCAGCATCCCAACTGCAACTGCTCCTACCTGACGATGACCTCTATAAACTGGAGCAAAAGCTCTAATAGAAGGCCCCATTGCACTTTGTGATTGCGAAATATATGATTCTCCATTTTCTAAAGCCTTTAATTGATCTCTACCTTCAAAAGGTTCTCCTAATTTTTCAGAAACTGGATAAGAATATCTTATTCCGTCCATTCCCATTATTACTATATAAGATGTATTGGTATTTGATCTTATCTCTTCAACTAGAGGCTGAATGATATTCATACCTCCTTCTAAACCAATATTCAAATATATCTCTGGAATTTTTGCAACCACCTGAGCTACATTCATAGCATTATCTGAAAGCTGCTCGGTTTCTATAAATCTTAAATAATTATTTAAAAGCAAACCGATCATTATTAGAAGTATTGATAAGATTAAAATTAACAAAAAGATAATTTTTGTTCTTAAAGAAAAATTCCACAATTTCTTCAACTCCTAGTATATTTAAATATAAAAGTCAGTCTATATTTTATATTCTTAAATTAAATTTAAAACCCTTTTATTTTATTAAAATACTGTCGATTTTCAGCAGATAAATCTGTTTTTAAAGACAATCAGCATAATATTAAGTATTTTCAAGAAATTATAGATTTTATAGAAAAAATAATGTTTTCGATCATGGATTGTCAATTTACATTAATATTTTCTGGATCTTCTACAATTATTTGAGGTGCTCCATCATACATTTCTACTTCACCTAGAATCATTACTTCTTTATCTTTAAGATATTCAGCAGGTTGATAAGAAAACTTACTGAGATTGCTGTTAAATATTACTATCGATAAAGTATTTCTATAATTATGAGAAAAATTCAAAAATGTAATATCTTCCAATTGTGCTGTGTCTATAATATTACCTTTGATAATAACTTTACGCCCTAGATAGTTTTCTGCTTCTTTGTAATTTATCACCGGTAAATCAGCAGACAGGGTTTCTACTTTATCCCAAATACCTCTATTTTCTTTTCTTGCTTCTTCTGAAGCCGCTCTAAACTCTTTTTCATATTTTTTATTTGGTGTAATAATCATCAGCGAAGCATAACCTTTTTCCAGCAATTTTTCGTTAAAATTTTCTCCTTCATAAAAAACATAAACCAACATTCTTCCATAATTATCTTTTTTCTGCTGATCAAACTCCAGCTCTACGTTTTTCTTCAGCAATTTTTCTGAACTATATTTTTTAGCCTCCCAGGCAAAATACTCTGCTTCTCCACTTTCCCAGTAGATCTCAGGAGTATCTATGCCAAGCAGCCGTAATGTATCACCAGATGCTGTTTCCATTGTATCTCCATCTATAACTTTTACAATAAAAGCTTCTTCAGCTGATGACTTATTCAGCTGAAGATAAACACCACTCAAAATTACAGCTGAAATTATTATTACTGTAATAATTTTTTTATATGACTTTATCTTATTAAAAATATTAATCACCTCTGATAAATTAAAATACCAATAGATTCCGCCTTTTTTAGCTGGAGAATAAAAACAAAAGTGCCTGCTACTTCAAAAATTATTGTTAAAAATAAAATTTAAAATAGCAGACACTTATAAAATCAACATCTCATTATCTTGTTTAAAAATTATATATTTTGTGAATTGCCCATGCTGCTACTGAGAGTAACTGCCTAGAAACTTTTTGAGCCTACCAATAGCCATCTGCAGATCTTCTTCAGGTGGGAGGAAAACAAGACGGAAATGGTCAGGCTTAGGCCAGTTAAAGCCTGTACCCTGTACGAGAAGAACTTTTTCCTGAGCAAGAAAATCAAGTATGAATTTCTCATCATTGGTAATATTAAAACGCTCTACATCAACTTTAGGAAATAGATAGAGTCCACCTTCTGGTTTTACACAGCTGATGCCCGGAATATCTGTTAAAAGTTTATATGCTAAATCACGCTGTTCTTTAAGTCTACCTCCAGGTAATACTAGATCTTCTATACTCTGATAACCACCAAGAGAAGTCTGGATTGCATACTGAGAAGGCACATTGCTGCAGAGGCGCATTGATGAAAGCATATTAAGCCCCTCTATATAACTTCCAGCATGGTATTTTTGTCCACTCAACAGCATCCAACCTGCTCTAAAACCAGGTACTCTATATGCTTTAGAAAGACCACTAAAGGTAACTACTAGAACATCCTCTGTCATAGTAGCTATTGAAGTATGTTCAGCTCCATTATAAGTTATCTTTTCATAAATTTCATCACTGTAAATAATTAAATCATTTTCTACAGCAACTTCAATAATTTCCTCTAAAATTTCCACAGGATAATTAGCCCCTGTTGGGTTATTTGGATTAATAAGTACAATACCCTTTGTTTTATCATTTACTTTGTTACGAATATCATCAATATCTGGATACCACTTTGATTGTTCATCACAAATATAATGTACAGCTTTTCCTCCAGAAAGATTTACCGCAGCAGTCCAAAGTGGATAATCAGGAGTAGGGATTAGAACTTCATCCCCATCATCTAAAAGACCCTGCATTGCAATCATAATTAACTCACTAACACCATTACCAATATATATATCATCTATTTCTACATCCATAATTCCTTTTTTCTGATAATACTGCATAACTGCTTTACGGGCAGGAAAAATTCCTCTTGAATCACAGTAACCCTGAGCATTTTTCAAATTATACATCACATCATGAATAATCTCATCTGGGGCATTAAATCCAAATGGTGCTGTATTGCCTATATTAAGTTTTATAATATTATATCCTTCTTCTTCCAGACGAGTTGCTTCATCTAAAACCGGTCCCCTAATATCATAACAAACATTTTCTAATTTTAGTGATTTTTTAATATAATTCATATTTCCCCCCATTTTTGCGCTTTTCCCAGATAATATAAAAGTACTAATAAAAAAATAGCAAAATATTATGTTAATAAAGTATTATATCAGAATTATGATGGATAGGCAAAATATATTATCTATTTTTTAGCTGCTGAAAAAATCAACAGCCGTTTGAGCCATTACAGTAACACCATCTTTAAGTACAGAATCATTAAATCTAAAATCTGACTGATGGTGATTTATTATCTCCCCTTGAGGAGCAATACCCAAAAAATAAAAAACAGAAGGTACTTTTAAAGCAAAATAAGAAAAATCTTCTCCACCCATTTCTGCCTTTTCTTTTTCTCTTACTCTATCAGGACCGAGCACTTTTTTTGCAGCATCTTTTAACAGCTCTGTCATTTTTTTATCATTAATTACTGCGGGATAACCAAATATATAATTCAGCTCATATTTAGCTCCATATATTTCACAGATATTTTTGATTGTTTTTTCTATATTTTCAGCCAGCTGTTCTCTTACTTCTTTTCTCAGTGAACGAACTGTTCCCTTTAAAACAACCTGATCAGGAATTACATTATGTGTGCTTCCTCCCACAATATTTCCAATTGAGATTACTGCAGAATCAAGAGGATCAATTCTTCTTGAGACAATCTTTTGTAGACTTGAGATTATTTCTGCGGCAATGGGAATTGGATCAATTGTATTATGAGGTCTTGCAGCATGACCACCACTCCCGATTATTTTTAAATCAAAACGATCAGTTGAAGCCATAAATGGCCCACTTTTATATTCAACAATCCCCTCTTCTGTGCTTCCCCAAAGGTGAAGGCCTAAGGCTGCATCAACATCAGGATCATTAAGCACACCTTCTTTTATCATTCCATCAGCTCCACCAGAGGTTTCTTCTCCAGGCTGAAAAAGAAATTTAACATTACCATCAAATTCATCAGCAAGTTCTTTTAAAACATATGCTGTACCAATTAAAATAGAAGTATGACCATCATGTCCACAGGCATGCATCAATCCTTCATTTTGAGATTTAAAATCTAGATTGTTTTTTTCTTCTACAGGCAGTGCATCCATATCAGCCCTGATAAGCAGTGTCTTTGCATTTTCAGATTTACTGTTTCTAAAAGTAGCACAAACTCCCGTTCCAAAAATATTTTCTTCAACTTCAAACCCAAGCTTTTTCATCTCTGCTGCAGCAAGCTCAGCAGTCCTGTATTCTTCAAAAGAAAGTTCGGGATTTTTATGGATTTGATGTCTAATTTCAATAATTCCGGCTTCATATTGTTCTGCTTTATCTCTAATCTTTTGTGAAATCATCTTTAGCTCCTCCATTAATTTTAATATGTATATTAGAGAATGAAATTTAAATATCTCAAAGTGTATATAAAAAGGCTCATTAATAATGCAAAAAAATTAGGCTAAAAATTAATTTTTCTTTTTATCTGTTTTATTTATATTAAAATCGGAGCAATTAATAATTTCAACAAATTCTTTAACAAGCTGAGGGTCAAACTGAGTACCTGCATAATTCTGCAGTTCTTCTAACGCCTCCTGACAGCTCATTTTTTCTTTATAGGGACGGCCTGATGTCATTACATCAAAAGCATCTACAAGAGAAATTATACGGGCAAATAATGGTATGTCCTCACCTGCGATTCCCTCCGGATATCCACTTCCATCCCACCATTCATGGTGATAGAGTATCGGTTCAGCCAAATTTTCAAATTCTCCAACAGAAGATATAATTCTGTATCCAGAATCAGAATGCTGTTTGATCAATACCCACTCCTCATCTGTTAATTCACCTTTTTTATTCAAAATCTTCTCAGGAATGATAACTTTACCAATATCATGGAAAAGAGCAAGACTTGCTATTTCTCCAATTTTCTTTTTAGAAAGACCTATCTTTTTTGCTAGTAAACTGCTGTATCTTTCAACATTGATAAAATGTTCTTCATTTTCATTGCTTTTATCTTTAAGTGCATCTAAAAATGATGTTAAAAAACTACTCCGCGAACTATTTTTGCTGCTCAATTTATTAACATACATCCTGTTTTCTGCTCGATCAAGGACTTCATATATATCCTCATCAACAGAACTTTTACCTGCTGATCCAGCTGCAATTGAAAGAGGAATTTCATCATTAACCTTATATTCTTTTGCATTACTAACAATTCTTTCAACAATTTCTTCAGCCTGATTTTGAGGAGTCTGCGGTAATAAAATTACAAACTCATCTCCACCCTGTCTTGCAACAACATCTTCATGTCTACATGAATCTCTGAGCAGTTCAGCTGCTTTTATTAAAAGTTCATCTCCCTTTTGATGTCCGTAAGTATCATTAACCAATTTAAGATTATTTAAATCTGCCATAATTATACTTATCGGCAGCTGCCTTTGGGTATTGATCCTCTGCATTTCTTCTTCAAGATAGGTTCTGTTATATAGATTTGTCAGACTATCATGAAATGTCATATGTTTAATTTTTTCTTCTATAAGCTTACGTTCTGTTATATCATGAATTATAGAGAATAAATACTGTTGATTATCAATTATAACAGGTCCACTGTGAACTTCGACATCACGAACTTCACCACCCTTAAGCCTGTGCTTAAAATAAAACTTTACAGTTGACTTACTGCGCGCATTTTCTACCTCAGACTTAAGCTTATCCTCAGCATAGATATTTATATCACTGATTTTCATTGCAGTTATTTCGTCATAATTATAGCCATAGAAACTTACTGCAGATCCATTTGCTTCAATAATTTCCATAGTATCTGGATCAATAATCAACATAGGAGAATTATGATTCATGAAAGCTGAACGGAATTTTTCTTCACTCTGAGCCAGCCTTTTTTCCATCTCATAACGCTCAGTTATATCAGCTATAAAACCATCAATTATAAAGCCCTGTTCTGTATATTCATTAATCTGACCATTCAGTTCAAGCCAGATAATCTCTCCATCTCTACGGCGAGCTCTAAATCTAAAATTTTTTATTTCACCTTTTTTCTTAAGAATACTTAAAAATTCATCTCTTTTGTCAGCATCAACATATAGATCATCTGCAAGATCAGCATAATATTTTTTTAGTTTTTTAACACTATCGCATCCCATAATTTTTGCAAGAGCCGGATTGGCAATCAAAACCTTACCCTCAGAACTGGTCCTGTATATTCCAACCGGGGAATTATCAAATATGCTTCGGTATTTTTCTTCACTTCTCTTTAACTTTTCTTCATATTCTTCTCTTCTTTCGATATCCCTGATTGATTTTAATCCCATTGCAATATCCTGGGTCAATTCTTTTAATAAGTCAACCTCTTCAGAATCAAAAAAGAATTTCTCTTCTAAATAAAGTGTCAAAACTCCCCAAACTTCTCCTTCAATAATAATAGGAAAAGCTGCAGCCGACCTGCAGTTATTTAAACTTGAGTAGTCTGATAGCTCTCCTGTTCTTTGATCAAGTACAATATCATTAGAAACAATAAATTTCTCATTTTCAACAGCAAGTACTGCTGGACAATTCCCATTTTTATTAAATGCTTCTAAATTGCTGTTTTCAAAAAATTTATTATTTCTGGAATAGTAACTGATTAAATCTAATTTATTTTTTTCAGCATCCCAGCTTCCCAACCAGGCATGTAGATAATTACCTTTTTCCACAGCTAACTTTACTATCTCATCAAAGAATTCATCTCTATTCTGAGTACGATTAATTATCTGATTTACATCTGTGAGCAGTGAATATGCTCTATTCCTTCTTTTTAATTTTTCTGCTATATTAGAATTTTTTTCATTCTGTTTTTTTAATGAGCGTGAATGCTCAACAATAAATATACCAGCTGTAATAAAAACAGCTGTTTCAATTAAAAGGTGAGAACTGTTTGCCTCTAAAATAATCAAATCCTGTATAAATAAAAGAATAATTGCAGTGGTTAAAGAAAGTACAGCCCCTTTATAACTAAAGTAACTGCTGCTGAAAATAACGAGAAGGATCAAAAATGGCTCTACAAGCTCCTGCTGAAAATAAGAAGCTCCAGTAAGAATAATTATTGACAAAATAACTGTAGAAATTATCAGTATAAACCTTTTATCTTTTAAATAATTTTTTGCCATCCTCACCTCTCCTTCCCAATTCTTTAAATTTCAGCTTCAGAATACCATCTTATAATATTAAATGTCAAGTTTATGCAGTTATTTATAGTTTAAAAATAAGCATAAATTTGCTGCCAAAAAAGCAGCAGTGTTAAAAATATAGGAATCCAGAGCAGCTGTACTGTAAAATCTTGATAAATAAATTTACGCAGAGTTCTTGAAGCTGCAAAAATAGCTTCTATAAAAAATGTTTCGAATATTTTCTCTGTATCTAGTTTTATACTTTTACGGCTCATGCCATATATAAAGTTTAGAGTCTGCTGGAAATAATTTTCTAGAGAAAGATTGTCTCTTGCTTTCACCTTGAAAAACTGGTTATTTTTAAAAATATAGGCAGTTAATAATAAAAATAATACTGTATCTCTAATTCCACTTAAAATATGAAAATCCTTTGCTACAAGAGATTCTAGTATTTGCCCAGGCATTTCAGGCCAAATAGAAACAGAGGCAATACCAAGAACCCCTATCAATAATGCAAGTAAATCAGTACTGAATATCGGATAATTGTTTCTTCTTTTTTTCAAATCATTAAAAAAGTTTGAATAATCTTGATCATCTATAAAAATCCAGTAAATCACTCTAGCAGCATATAAAAAGCTGAGCAGTCCAAAAACAAAAAATACTATAGTCGATAACAAGCCTGGATTCTGAGCTGATTTGATAAGATATTTACTTTTATATCCTGCTGTAAATACTAAACCTCCCAAAGACAAAAGTGCAGTAATGGTAGCAATTGATGTAAAAGGTCTTCTTGCCAGAGCATCTTTATAATCATAGATAATCCTGCTGTCAAACTCTTTCTGCCAGATCCCTGTGCTAATAAATAAGGTAGTTTTTGCAAATCCATGTGCGATTATATAAAGTACAGCCCCTAAATATGTATATTCACCGCCAGTACCTATTGCAAGAGCAATAAAACCAAGCTGACTAACTGTACTATAAGCAAGCATTATTTTAAAATCGGCAGAAACAAGAGCCTGCCAGCCTGCATAAGCAACCATTGCCATACCAAGAAGAAACAAAAAAGTATTACCTGATTCCATCGGTATTATTTTAAGAAGAAAAATATAACCTAATTTAACAACCCACCCCGAAAGCACTGCACTTACAGGAGATGGTGCTTCCGAATGAATTGGAGGCAGCCAAAAATGAAATAAAAAGAGACCACTTTTCATACCAATCCCCATAATTAACAGAAACTGTAAGGGCAGTGATTCAATAACTGTAATATCTGTATAACCAAGTCCATTCGCTGCCAATGCAGCAAAAAGCAAAATACTGCTCCCACTGAACTGAATAACAAAATACTGCCTAACCAGCTTCCAGTCACTCCAAGCAAGCATAAAAGTTGTAGCAAGAGTAACTAATTCCCAGCTGAATAGAAAAAAGAACCAGTCATTTGTTAAAATTATAATAATAGTGCTGATTAAGTAAATCAGTGTCAGCAGGTAATACCAGAACTTATTATTTTTTATGTATTTCCAGGCTGCTAAGGCAGTCATCAATGTTAAGATAACACCTACTTCTGCAAGCAGTGGAAAATATCCTTCTAAAGAAAAATTAGCAGCTAACTGCTGAAATAAGTCCATACTTTAACCTCCCAACACTAAACTAATATATTTTTCAATATCAAAAATACTTTTAATCGCCATATTTAGAGGCATATCTAATAATCTAAAAGCAATTCCAAAAACAATTATAATCGCTGTATAACTATATGTTATAAAACTTACTATTTTTTCTCTGTATAAAACAGAGATTAGAGGACGACTAAAAATTTCCATTCTTAATTCACCTTTATATAATTTTACCTCTTCTAGCCCCTTAGCTATATAACGAAGATAATATATAACAGCTGTTAAACTACCAAAAATAACAATAAATGCACCAAAATAACTGCGTGCTTCCAGAAAAGCCATTAATATATACCATTTACTTGCAAATCCAAGCAGTGGGGGCATACCAATCATGCTTAAGATTAATATAATGAAAGCTACAAAAACTTTGGTATCTCTAATACCTACCCCTTGAAAATCATCAAAATGATGAGTTGCTGTATACTGAAGTAAATAACCGAGAGCAACAAAAAGTCCTGCTTTCATAAACATGTGGCTGATAATATGAAGAATGCCTCCATAAAAACCAGCTTCTGTATTTAGCATTATCACAGCAAGAATCATGCCAATATGGCCAATACTTGAATAACCCAAAAGTCTTTTAACATTATTTGACTGTAGGGCAAATACATGGCCAAGGAAAGAAGAAAATAAAGCAATATCCAGTATTAAAATATCAAGTTTATAAGAAGTTAAAGTATCTATACCTATAACTGTCCAGATCAATCTGATAAATATGTAAAGATACACCTTTGAAAGCACACCTGATAAAACAGCAGTTACCGGGGAAGGAGCTGTATCATAACTCTTAGGAAGCCAGAATAAAAATGGGAAAATACCCATCTTGATTAACAATGCTGTAATAAAGAGTGAGCTAATAAACAATTTCACACCATCTTCTAACAGTGAAAAGGTATTAGAAATTTCTGCCATATTAAGAGTCCCCAGATTGAAATATATCAGCAAAACACCCATGAAAATAAATAACCCAGCAATAATATTATAAATAAGGTATTTTATAGCTGCCTCACTGGCAGGATGGCTCCTTTTGAAACCAATCAAAGCTCCAGAGGTTATTGTAAGCATCTCAATAAATACATATAAATTAAACATATCACCTGTCAGCACAACTCCCTGAGCTGCAGCTGCAATCAAAAAATAAAGAACATAATATTTCCCTTCATGGTGACCTACATAACCAATAGAATAAATAACAATTAAAAACAGACTCAGAGTAACAATACTTACAAATAAGAGACTCAGACTATCCATAACAAGATTGATACCAAATGGGGGATGCCAACCTCCCAGATGATACTGCAGAAAAAAGTCACCATCTGTTAAAGCAGTATAATTTTCTGTTATTATTTTTATAAGCAAATACGATTCTAGCAATATCCCCACAAGTACAAAAAAACGTCTCAATTTAGCATTAATTAAATCTACAAGTGGAATTGAGAACGCAAGTGCAAGAGGAACTAAAATCAGTAATAAGATTTTAATATCCATTAATCATCCTCCTAAGACGAGGTCTATATATTTTTGAGGATTTAATAATTCAAAAATTGCTGTGTTTACTGGCATATCAAAATATTGAAAACTTAAGCCAAAAAAGATAATAAGCACTGTAAAAACATAGACAATAGTGCTCATTAATTGCTCTCCTTTTAAAAAATGCAGAAGCTCAGCAAAATCAGCTGCCCAGCTCTCGCTTTCCAATTCAGAGCTGACCTCAGTATAAGCTTTAGAAATATAGCGAAGATAATAAAATAATGCTATCAGACTCCCTAAAACTGTCACCAATGCAGCAAAAAAATGCTTTCCCTCTAAAAATGCGAGCAGTATATACCATTTGCTTACAAAACCGAGAAGAGGAGGCATTCCAATTGTGCCCAGACAGATGATAACAAAAGCTCCAAAAGTGATTCTATTTTTGTGAGCAATACCTTCTAATTCATCTATATGATGGGAGCCCGCTGTACGAAGCAGATAACCACTGCTTAAAAAAAGACCTGACTTCATCATTAAGTGTGCTGCTATATGCAGCATTGCCCCATAAAAAGCGGCCTGGTTATTGAGCATCAACACTGCAAGAATCATTCCAATATGTCCTATGCTTGAGTAAGCCAGCATCTTTTTGAAATCATCTTCCTGTAAAGCAAAAATGTGACCGAGCAGACTCGAAACAAGAGCCAAATCCATAATAAATGTACTTATATGTAGTTCAACTAAATAATCAAAAGAAATCATCGTCCAAAAAATGCGCATAAAAATATATAGATAAACTTTTAATAACACCCCTGACAATAATGCACTTACAGGTGCTGGACATGCACTGTGAGCTTTTGGAAGCCAGAAATGAATTGGAAATATCCCTAACTTAATAATTAATGAGAGAAGAAAAAATATAATAATTACAAGCTGCATAGGACCTGATATCTCAGAAAAACCGAGCGCAGTTTCTGCAATTTTTAACGTGCCAAGATTAAAATAAATCAAAATAATACTAATAAAGAAAAATACTCCCCCTATAATCCCATAATAGAGGTACTGCACTGCTGCTTTTGTGGTCTTTTCTGTTTTTTTAAAAGAAATAAGAGGTGTTGTAAATACTGTAATCCCCTCAATAAATAAATACATTGTAAACAAATCTGATGTAAGCACACTTCCCTGAATAGAAGCAGCAACTAAAAAAAAGAGAGCATAGTATTTGGCCTCATTATATTCTATGTAGCTTGTGGAATAAATTATGATTAAAAATACAGCCAATGAAATTAAAAGAGAGAAAAAAAGACTTAAATTATCCATGCTGAAATTTATTACAAATGGACCACCTAAATAATCAAAGCTATACTGAAGAAAAAAATCACTATTTTTAATGTCAGTAAAATTGGCTGCAAATAAAGCAGTTACAAAAAACATTCCTAATCCTGCACTTAAAATAACAAATATTTTACGCAGTTTTTCATTTATGCGATCTAAAATTAAAATTATGGGAGCTGAAAATGCGGGCAGAAGTACAAGTAAATTTAATTCTATATTCATCCAGCTCATCAATTATTCAACCCCTCTATCTCATCTCTATCTATAGTATCAGTAAATTTGTTTAACTCGATAATTAAGGTTAAAAGTAATGCTGCAGTACTTGCACCGATTACAATTCCTGTCAATGTTAGAGCCTGAGGGACAGGATCATTAAAATTGACAGTGGTCTCATTCATTTTATGAATTGCAACCTCTCCACCAATATCAGAAAAAGAAATAACCCAGAAAAAAACAGCAGCCTCCATAAGATTTAATCCTATTACCATTTTAATCAAATTCTTTTTTACAATAAGAGCAAAAAAACCCAGTAAAAAGAGGATGATAAATACTGCATTAATAAACATTTATATCTCCTCCTTAAAAGTCTTTTGAATCATACTGTAAAAGATTATTGCAAGACCAGCTCCAACTTTTAGGCCTACACCCATATTTATATAGGGTATACTGCCGGCAGATATTAATGTGCCTCTTTCTGCTGTTAGGAATCCGAGATTATGCAAAAAATAACCTTCCATAAAAATCCCTGCAATTCCAAGACCTAAAAATGTTAATGCACCCATAGTCTCAAAAGCAGTTTTCATCTGAGGACTATAGCGCCTATAATCAAAAGCACTACCATAAACAATACTAAAGATTATAGAAATCGCTGCAAAAATTACTCCCCCCTGAAAACCACCGCCTGGTGTAAGATGTCCATGTGTAATAACATAAATACTAAACAAAGCAATAAAAGGTGTAATAATTCCAAGTGTTCTTTTTACTATAAAAGAAAGACCTCTTGAAGACACCGGCAGCATTTTTCTAGATAAAATCAAAACAATACCACTAACCGCACCAAAAATAACTGTACTTTCTCCAAGTGAGTCAAAGGCTCTATAATCATAAAGAACAGCTGTTATTAGATTGAGCGAGCCTGTATCATATAAACCATTGTGGATTATATAATTAGACACTCCTTCTCCAAGGCCTTTGTAAGCTGGCATCAACTGAAAGTTTTCATAAAAAGCTATGCCCATTAAAATAAAAACAACAACTGCCGCTATTTTTTTAAAATTCTTATGCAAAGTTATTCACCTCCAGCTGATCTTTCAGTCGGAATCACCATGTCTGATCTGACTGATAGCACTCATGAAAATTGCTGTATTTAATCCTGCTCCAATAACTGCTTCTGCAAGTGCAACATCTGCAGCTTTATAAAGCATATAAAGTGCTGTTAAAATTAGAGAGAATATAGACAAAAATATAATAGAAATCAATTCTTCATCAAATCTAACAGCCATTACTGCAGATAGAACTAGAAATATTAAAAGTAAAAACTCAAGTATCTGCATTTTTATCTCTCCCTAAATATTCAGAATAAGCATCTATTTCATACTCTTCAGGAAGAGCAATATGTCTACTGTAAGATGCACGGGCTATCGCATGAGTTGCCATTGGATTAGAGAAGAGAAAAAATATACCTATCAAAAGAACTTTTGCACTCAAAAAAAACTCCCAAATATATATTGCAGTACCAAGGGTTATTAAAACACCCGAGATCGTTAAAACAACAGCACCTGCATGAATTCTTGTATATACATCCGGAAATCTTAAAAGGCCAAGTACTGTAACTAGTGCAAAAAATGCTCCTGTAAACATTAGAAAATAAGAAATAATTAATCGCAGAGTCATCATCTATACAGCTCCCCATGTTCAAAGTACTTAGCATAAATTAACATATCAATAAAAAGCAGTACTGCATAGGCTAAAACAATATCGATCAACAGATAAAGATCATAGTGCAGAGCGATCATCAGCATTACAATAGACATAAATATACCTATTGTATCTGCTCCAATCAATCTATCTGTAATAGTAGGTCCCACAATCACCCGGTAGGATACAATTATTGATAGTACGGTAAAAAATATAGCAAGTCCGATGATCATCTGAAAATCACTCCAATCCATCTCTCAAAACGGGCAATAATCTTTTTTTTCATTTCAGCTTCTTCTAAGGTTTGAACATCAATCCAGTGAATATAATATGCTTTTTCTACTCTGTCATAATCAAGAGTCAATGTTCCTGGAGTTAAAGTGATTAAATTTGCCAACAAAGTCAGTCCTGTCACATCTGTTAATTCTGTTTTAACTTTAACGATCCCAGGATTAAAAGAATGTTCTTTTTCAAAAGCATGTTTAGATACATTTAAAGCAGCACTTACAGCTTCGTAAAAAAACACTGGTACAAATAATAATAATAAGGCAAACTTGCGCAGATAATGATACCAGGGAAGTTTTTGATGAACTTCCCTGAACAGCATATCACTAAAAAATAAAGTTACTATTAAAGATGCTGCACTTCCTATTATTAATACATCTACCGATATCTTGCCTGAAAAAATTATCCAGACACTAAGCAAAAAAACAAAGGCAGTTATTTTCTGCAGCATTTAAACACCCCCGAGTTAGGTCGAAAATCTAATAAAACAGTTCTTCAGCTTACTCTAAAATGCTTTTATAAATATTCAATACATCTTCTTTATCTAACTTCACAAAATTACCCTGAGGACCATTTTGAACTGCTTTTTCTGCCATCTCTTCAAGTCTATCAGCCGGAATATCAAGTTCCTCTAAAGTTAGAGGCATGCCAATAGAAGCAAAAAACTCTCTGAGTTTCTTAATCCCCTGTTTAGCAGTCCATTCCAGGTTTTTAAAATCAGGATCTACATCCCAGACTCTTACTGCAAATTGGGCGAATCTTTCAAGATCATGCTGATATACATAATCCATCCAGGCTGGAAAAATAACAGCTAAACCAGCACCATGGGCAACATCATATATTCCGCTCAACTCATGTTCAATCCCATGAGATGCCCAGTCACCTATACGTCCAGTGTCCAGCAGGTTATTATGGGCAATACTTCCGGTCCACATTATCTCTGCTCTTGCATCATAATCTTCATTGTCTTCGAGAACCTTTGGAGTATTTGTAATAATAGTTTTTAAAGCAGACTCGCATAATCGATCTGTTAATTCAACGTTTTCTACATTTGTAAAATATCTTTCCATAATATGGGCCATGATATCTACAGCTCCTGCTGCAGTCTGATAGTCTGGCAGTGTAAATGTGAGCTCCGGATTCATAATAGCAAATTTAGGTCTAATTATATTGGTATTGACAGCTCTTTTTAATTGCCCTTCACTCTTAGTAATAACACTGCCTATACTTGATTCGCTTCCAGCAGCCGGAATTGTCAGCACAACTCCGACCGGAAGTGCTTTTTTGACTTTTTCTTTACCTTCATAAAAGTCCCAAACATCACCATCATAATAATGACCAGCAGCAATCGCCTTTGCAGAGTCTATAACACTCCCACCACCAACTGCTAATATAAAATCAACATCTTCTTCTGCAGCTAACTCTATACCTTCCTTTACAAGATCAAGTCTTGGATTAGGCTTTACTCCACCGAGCTCTACAAATTCAATCCCCGCTTCATTTAATGATTTGACAACCTTATCATATGTTCCGTATTTTTTGATACTTCCTCCCCCATAATGAAGAAGTACCTTTGAGCCATGTTTTGACGTATATTCTCCAACTTCTTCTTCAGTACCTTTTCCAAATACAATTTTAGTTGTGTTGTGATAAACAAAATTACGCATTAACTATCTCCCCCTTAGGAATATTATCAATTGTTCTAAAGCCAAATATCGCTAGTTTAATTATTTTATTAACTATTGGTTCGAACACAAAAAGGTCATATTGACTGAATAGCAAAATTTTTAATAAGAATCTTAGTAATGACGACCTCGATGGTCTAATATCCGAATTAACCAGGCGTAATTAAAAAGAGAATTCGGACCTAAAAGTTAAAAATATGGTCGAATAACAAGATGTTGTGAGCTGGTCTCGAGACTAGATTTTAAATTAAAACTTCACTCAACAAATTATATCATAAATAAGTGTTGGAATTCCATAAATTACAGTAATTAATCAGAAAATACATCATCTGATATTTCTTCTGCTTTTTCACCTAATTCCTTGACCCTATCAAAAAAGTTTCCAAACATTTCAGGACGATCAGTTATATATCCATCAGCACTAAACCAGGAAAGAATTTTAAACTGACGTGCAGTATTAATAACATACGGAAATACAAACATCCCTTTTTTATGAGCAGCAGCTATATACCAGGGAAACGCGGCATGGCCTTTTGGACCCAGACCATCTGCAGCATCTTCTGCTACATTAAGCCAGCCCTTCCAGTGTCTTCTTGCAACAATATTTCTTTTAGTAAGCAAAATCCTAGGCGATTCGGGTCTAAGTTCTTTTAATTTACTTAGACTTGCAGGTGAAAAAGAAAGAAAAAGAATTTTAGGTGCCTTTTTCTCTGCTTCATAAATTTCTTTTTTAATTAAAATTTCTATAATCTCTTCTTCGATATTTGGATAAAGGTAAGGGCTTTTTAGTTCAAGTGCAAAACCAACACCACTTTCATTTGGTTTAACAATTTCAATCACTTCTTCGAGTGTTAATATTGAAAGACCATTGTATTCTTCACTCGCTCGAGCTGGATAAGTTTTATTAAACCAGCTGCCGAAATCTAGTTTCCTGAGTTCTGCTAAAGTAAATTTCCTCAATTCATAACTTTTTCTATCCGGAAAAACTTCTTCAACATTACTCAATCGAAGCAAATTATCATCATGAAAAATAACCAGTTTTCCATCTTTGCTTCTCTGTACATCTAACTCTATATAATCAATATTACTTTCCACTGCTTTTTTAACTGCTGGAAAAGTAGATTCTGGAGCCGAATAAGAAGCTCCTCGATGAGCGATTAAAACAGGATAATCAAAATTATACTTATCAATAATATCTTTACCTAATTTAGAAGGACGAATTAAATAATAAAATTCGAAATATACAAAAACAGCAATCATTAAAATTATAAAAATAAGAACAAAAGTATAATTATTGATTATTCCACCTCCCTAAAAATTTCCCCTTCATTGATCATAAAAATCCTGCGCATATAATTTATAATCTCTGCAAGTTCATTTGCTTTTTCTTCTGATATCTGAACTTCTTTTTCATGCCCTTTTAAGTAACCAACTTTTTGCAGTGTATCTAATTCTTTTATATAAAGCTGATTTTGATAAAAAATTTGTGGAGTCTCATGTAAAAATAATATTGGCTCAGTCTTTTTTAAAAATAGTGAGTCACCAACAAATTGTTGTGGCAGAGATTTAAAATCTAAAAGATCTAAAATCGTTGGTGCAATATCAGTTGTTGTTCCTGCATGACTAATAGTTTTCTTCCCGAGTTCCGGATGATGAATGATAAGTGGAATATGATAGGGAATTTTGATACTTCTCCAGAGAATAAATTCTCTACCTGATTTATACTCTCCAGTCTGAATTTCTGATTCATGATCCGAATAAATAACAACAAGTGTATTTTCCAATATCCCTGCTTCTTCTAAATTATCCATAAAATATTGTAATGATTGATCTAAAAAATTGATTGATTTAAAGTAGTTTCTGAGAAGTTCATTATCCACTTCTTTAAAATCTTCTACAGCTGTTTTAGGATAAAAGTTAAAAGGAGTATGACTGGTTAGAGATATTAAATAAGCAAAAAACGGATTTTCTTCTTCTGCAGTTCTTTTAATAATTTTTTGTGAATCTGCAAAAAAATCATAATCATTTACACCTAACCCTCTTTCTTCGGAAACTGGATAATAATTTTCATCAAAATCTTCTCTGCTATAAAATCTATCAAATCCTAAATCGGGATAAGCTTCTGAACGATTAAAAAAATCTTTATCATTATTGTGAAAAGCCAGAGTTTTATATCCCCGTTCTTTTAATAGCTTTGGAAGAGTTTCAAAACGGCTCATATCTATTTCTCTAAAAACATAACTTCTATTTACAGGATAGAGTGAGGTTAAAACTGATAAATCAGCATCAAAACTTCCATTGACCTTCTGTGCATAAAAATTATTAAAATATAAGCTTTTCGATTTAAGTTCATTTAAATAAGGTGTTACTTCTTTCCCCTGATAACTGTAATCAATTACAGCTGCATCAAGTGATTCTACCTGAATCAATATTATATTTACTTTCTCAGCGTTAAGTTTCTTAGAACTCAGCTGTTTTTGAGACTGATAATAAGGTACTTTTTTAAGTTCAGGGTCAATCTTTTCTTCAGGCTTATTTAAATAAATATATGTCTCCATTGTATAAAGCGGAATAATACCATAAATAGACGCATAATAAGATGTACCTTCCTGATAAATATTTGTCGGACTTATATCTTCCATATATGCTGCACCAGTAAAAATCTGAATAATTAAAAGAGTAATCAATATTCCAACAGCTGCACTCTTATTAAATGAAATATTTTTATGAATATTTTTTTCTTCTAATTTAAAATCATAGGCGGTAATTAATTTAAAACCAAGATATGCTGCTGCAGTAATATCAAGTATAAAAACAATATCCCATATTCTAATAATCTGTTTCACCAGTATTTCGTAATAAGAAAAAGTTCCGGTTGCTTCTCCAGAAAGCAGATTACTCAGACTAAAATAATCACCAAAATATCTATTATACCAGTAATTGATAAAGAAAAATACACTAAAAATCACCAGCAGTATAAACAACCTCTGCCTTATCTTTTTAGAAAACAGCAGAGGTTCGAGAAATTGTGAATAAAAATAAATAAACAAAATATTTCTTATCAAAAGTGTTAGAATAGAAGGTGCATCAAATATATAGAGCATCATTATATTATATTTTACTATAAATGATAACAGAATAATTATTGAAAAATAATGTAATTTTTTGTTCTCTTTTTTCGTTTGCAATTCTGCACCCCCTGAGTTGATATTATTTTCGTCTTAATATTATCAGATAACTTATGAGATTAAAAGTAATTATTAACATTGATTTAACAATGTTAATATTCTAATCTTATCTAATAAAAAAAGCAGCAAATTCCTTTTTAAAGAATCCACTGCCTTTTAGACTTAAATTTAAATTCCTGCAATATTTATTTGGAATCATGATTAAGCATTATTTGAATTTAATTGAATTATTTTTTATTAAATCTACTTTATTTCTTCTTTCATCTGTTTAAAGGAAACCGCATCACATTTATCAGCAAATAATCCTTTTAACTCATCATCAACTTTTGTTAATGTAACTGAATAACCTGCCATCTCCTGTGATGTAAAGAATTCACCAATATAGTTCTTAACAATATCTATGCCCTTTTCTTCAAGCATGTTATATACTTTGCGATAGGAAATATACATTTCAAGTGGAGCAGTAGCACCAAGTCCATTGATTAAAACAACTACTTCATCTCCTTCTTCATAAGGAAGATCTTCCAGCACAATATTAAGCAGATCAGCAGTTACTTCATCATTTGTTTTCATAGTTTCTTTTCTAATACCTGGTTCACCATGGTGTCCAACTCCAATTTCCATTTCACCTTCTGCTAATTCAAAACTAGGTTCACCATTTGTTGGCATAATACATGGTTTGTGTGCTACCCCCATACTGCGTGTATTAAATAGAGCTCTTTCGGCAGTTTCTTTCATATCTTCTAAACTATAACCTCTTTCAGCCATTGCTCCAGCAAGCTTCCAGATAATTACCTCACCTGCAACACCACGTCTATTTTCCATCTTTTCTTTCGGAGCAGAAGCAACATCATCATTAATGATAACAGTATCAACTTCAATACCATCTGCTTCAGCCATTTCTGCAGCCATCTCGAAATTCATGATATCCCCACTGAAATTTCCTATACAGCAGAGAACACCTTCTCCACCATCTGCAGCTTTAATAGTTTCGTAAATATGGTCAACTGAAGGTGAAGAAAAGATATCTCCTACAGCAACTGCATCTAGTGCACCTTCACCGATATAGCCCATAAATGCAGGTAGATGACCTGAGCCACCACCTGATACTACGCCAACTTTTCCTTTGATAGGTGCTTCTTTTTTAGCAACAGCTCTTTCCGAAACTCTTTTAATTTTGTCATCATGTGACTTGACAAAACCATCGATCATCTCTTCAATCAGATCTTCTGGGTCATTTAAATACTTCTCATAATTTGGATTAGCCATTAGCAATTCCCCCTTTAAATTATTTTAAATAATTTAATTCTACCTGAAACTAATTATATGGAAATTTGATATCCTCAATTATAGATAGTTGAAATTATAGCTATTAAGTGGAAGAATCCAAAAATATTTAGGAAAATTCAAGTTATTCTTCAAGTTTTGCTTTTATATCAGCTACAGATTCGAAAACATAATCAGGTTCATTAGGGCTTTCCGCAACTGTTTCTCTTGTTGATTCTCCACTTAAAACAAGAATACTTGTAATATCTGCATCAATGGCCATCTTTATATCAGTATAAATTCTATCTCCAACCATAGCCATCCTGTCTTTTTTAACACCCAGGTTATCAGATACATAATCAACCATCAGAGTATTAGGCTTTCCAACAACCAGAGGTCTTTTACCTGTAGATGTTTCCAGCAGGCTAATCATTGAGCCGCAGTCCGGCATACTTTTACCACCTTCAAGTGGACAGACATAATCGGGATTTGTAGCTATATATTCAACTCCATCCAGTATTAAATCATGTGCATCCCAAAGCTTTTTATATTCCAGAGTTTTATCAAAACCCAAAACCACAAAATCTATATCTTCTTTTTTATCTTTTACAATTTCTAATCCTGCATCTGCTAATTCCTGTTCTAAAGAAGGTGTCCCCAGTGGATAAACTTTTGCTCCTTCTTTCTGTCTTCTCACATAATCGGCAGTAACCTGTCCTGAATTAACTATTTTTTCTAAAGGAACTTCTAAACCAAAGCGCTTCAATTTTTTTTGATAATCAAGTGTGTTTTTAGAAGAATTATTAGTAAAAAAAACATAATCCTTACCCTGTTCATCAAGCAGATTTATAAAATCTACCGCTTTATCAATCAGTTTATTGCTCAAATATATCGTGCCATCCATATCTAGTAAAAAACAGTTGATATCTTTAATTTTAGTCATCTATTATCATTCCCTTTAAGGATTTTATCTCACTATCTATTTTATCAAATTCTATTTATATAACAAGTTTTAATCAGAAAAAATCAGAACTTTTCTCTACTTGAAAAAAATCTATATATCTATAAACTATAAGAGTGAAAATTTATCAATTTTAGATATTAAACTAAAGTCTTGCCTCTAAGCTCTCAATTGCATCTTCAGCCCATTCTTCCAGCAGTCCTGCCTGATTCAATAATGTCAGGATAGAATAGCGAACTCTGATTTCAAAACCAAAATTTACTGCTTTTCTCAGCCAGTCCCGATCAAGTCCTTTTACATCTTCTCTGTCAAAAAATCCAAAATCATCAAGAATCTCATCAACTTTTTCTAGGTTTTCTTTATATTCTCTAATATAAGATTTTAATGCTTCCTCTTTTTCAAGCAGCTTTTCTTTGCTTATCTTTTCTCGTTCCCATCTCTGATCTAATAATTCTAAAATTTTTGCTGCTTTTTCTAAGTAATTATCTTTAATAGCCTCTTCTCTGGCTTTTCTATCATGATTCAGTTCAAGCTCTGCAAAATTTGTTTCAAGCAGTCTTAAATAAAAGTCACTTGTTATAACCGCTGCTGTCCCAACTTTTATCCCATGAGTAGGTACAGGTTTCTGGAAAATACCGGAATACATATCAAAAAAGTGTGATATCTGATGTTCACCTGCAGAAGCTGGTCTTGAATTACCAACCATCATCATTGCAATACCTGAATAAATCAAACCTTTAGTTAAAGCATCAATACCCTCAATTTTACGATCAATAATTGTTTCATAATCATTAAAGAGGTCATCTAAAACATTTTCCACCATATCATAAGCTTCCTGACAGAAATATGCATCTAATAATTCTCGCTGCATCTTCCAGCCCAACAGTGAAGTCACTTTACCAAGTAAATCACCAAGACCTGATTGAATTAACTTCCAGGGTGAATCAGCAAGCACGTTGAGATCTGCAGCTATAAAATCTGGTGGTGTAATATCATAAGATTTCTTAACACCCTCATAAGTTATTGAAGCAATAGATGATGCATATCCATCCATTGAAGGTGCAGTAGCTATGATAGAATATGGTCTGTTCATTTTACGAGCTGCATAAGCGGTAAGATCATTGATACTTCCAGAACCAACAGCTAAAATATATCCATCATCATCAACACCAGCTAAAACACCAAAAATAGCATCTGGATCTGGAACAAGATGATCATCACCTTCTTTTTCTTTAAGTAAAATTTCTATTACTTCAAAGCCCGCATCTTTTAATACCGACTGAACTTTGTCACCTGCTGCTTCTTTTGTATTTTTATCGTTAACCACATAAACCTTTTTTTCTTCAGAAACCCTGCTTATTAACTCGGGAATTCTTTTCAAAGCATTCTCTTCGATTACTACCTCTTTTATTGGCACATTGTGTACTCTTCCACAAGAACATTCTTTTCCTGAAATTTCTTTAAGATCTAAATCCATTTAAATTCCTCCTTTTGAATGATTTACATAATCAAATATAATTAGTCAAAAAAACCACTGCAAGATATCCTATCTATAATTAAAAACTTAAAAAATTGCAATAAATTAAAGAATATATATAAGTTTTCGTCAATTAAATATTAGCATAAAACGAAATAAAAAGCAAGTATTTTTTATTATTTATTTTTATTTTCTTTTATTTATTTTTATTATAATTTCATATGGCCTTTATTTAATATCTATAATGTTTTCCTAATGCTTGAAAAAAATAATAATAGATAAGATCTGCTTTATTGAAGCTATAACTGCTCTATAAATACTTCTAAAAGCTTCTTTTATTCTTTTTTTATAAAAATATATTAGATTATAGTGATTTTTATTTATTTTTATTTATTATCAAAAAAGAAAGTATATAAAAATATTTTTTAACTTTTCTGAATATATGCTTGACAATTAAAATCATATAAAATACAATTAAAACATATAATAGAAATTAAATGTCTATATAGACATTTAATTTATTAAGTTTTCTCTGAAAAGTTTTATTTAAAAATATAAAATCAAATATATTAAATAGATACTGATGATTTCTATTAATATTCTAATATTAATATCACAGTATTTAAAAGAAAATAATATACAGGAGGTCGTTTTAATGCTTTCCCACACCAGAAAAAACAAAATTTTAGAACTGCTTAAAACTCATAAACAAGTCTCTACTCAACAGCTAGAAAAAGAACTTGATGTTTCCGGTGCAACTATTCGTAATGATCTAGCTCAACTTGAAGAACAGGGCCTTGTAGAAAGAATCCACGGTGGAGCTGTTCTGCCTGATAAAGATGAAAGCAGCAGTTTCCGCAGTTTTCATAAGAGAAGCGAAAAAAATGTTGAAGAAAAAAAGGTTATTGGCAAAGTAGCAAAAGATTTTATAAAAAGTGGTCAGACAATCATACTTGATGCCAGCTCTACAATCTTATACCTGATTCCATATCTTTCTAACTGTGAAAAATTAACTGTACTTACTAATGGCATCTATACAGCTCTTGAAGTAAAAAATGAAGAAGATTTTAATGTTATACTCCTTGGTGGTATCGTAAGACCAAAATCAGGTTCTGTAGAAGGTCTAATTGGCGGCTGTATGCTGGACGATATTTCTGCAGATTTAATGATTACCTCTTCACATGGTTTTAATGTTGATAACGGTTTAACCGATTTCAACTTCTATGAAGTAGAGTTGAAGAAAAAAATGGTTGCAAAATCTGATAAACTAATCGCTCTAGTTGATCATACTAAGATTGGACATACTTCTGCAGCTCAATTTGCTAAAGCAAGTGATATAGATCTTCTGATTACTGATTCTGGTGTTAGTGATCAAGATGTTAAAAAAATTGAAGATGCAGGTATTGATATAATAGTTGGAAAATAAAGCTTCACAATATTAGATTTAATTAGTTTTAAAAGCTAATATTTTATTTATATCTTTAGTTATTTAGATAATTAAGCCCAGATTAAAAAGCCATTTTTTGATGTGCTTTTTAATCTGGATTTTTTATTCTAGTATTGTTTATCTTTAACTAAAATTTTGCAGCAGAAATTCTTCTGCTTCTTTTGACCATAAACCGTTATTGTCTTTAACTATTTTTGCAAGTTCAGCAAAATCTGGATTTTCTTCTTTTTTGGAAGCAAGATCTTTTAGTGCGGTTAGCTCCATATCTATTCCTGTATAGATAAGTTTTTTACCACCAGGCAGATCAGGCAAATTTAGAATAGTATCTTCAGCACTATTTAATCCACCAATATGTGTTATCATCTTTGCCGGTTTCAGCCGTCCTTCTGCAAAAAGATTGAGCGCTTCTTTCATATCCTCATCATTTCCACCGGAAGAACCTGTAAAATGAGTTGAAGAATAATGGACATCATAAAAATTCACCTCAGCTGAAAATTCTTTGTCAGTTGGGCCTGCAAAAAAATGAAGATTGCCATCATCACCAAGCAATTCATCTCCATCTTCAACCAGGGATTTAACTGGTGCATATACAAATACATCATCAAAACCACTGCCTCCGTTTAGAGCTTTTAATTTTTCCACAATATTATTTTCATTTTGAGGATTAATATAATGAAGTTCTGTGCCATCTTTTTCTGCTTCTTCTGGAGGGAAAATTTTAGATAATCTATCGAGTCTCTCCTGATTTATATCTACTAGAACCAGCAGTGAAGGTGTTCTTTCTGCATGAAGTGCATAATCTAGAGCACCAATACCCATAGGACCTGCAGCCCCAAGAAGTGCTGTGCTGCCATCTTCAATAATTCCCATTTTATGAGTATAATCATCAACATTATGATATACAGATTTATAGCCACCTATTACACAGGAAATCGGTTCTGCTAATGATGCTTCAAAAAAAGCATCTCCCCCATATTTAAATAGATATCCAAGTTCCATGGCTTCAGGTGGAATAATGACATATTGGCTGTTGCCGCCAAAATATTGATATGAATAACCTGCCGTATGAGATTCTCCCTTGTAATCTAATACTGGAGAAACTGTAAATTTCTGTCCAGCTTCATAGTCATCTTTCCATTTAGAGCCAACCTTTATAATTTCTCCGGCGAATTCATGACCTGTAATTGTAGGATTTTCTGCAAGATTATCAGGTACACGTTTATGATCTGCACCCTGAAGAACAGTTTTATATGTTGACATACAGATGCTATTTGTAACAACTTCCGCAAGAATTTCATCATCCTTAATTTCAGGGAGTTCAAATTCTTCCAATCTTAAATCTTTTTTACCATATAATCTGAGCGCTCTTGTTTTCATATATATCCTCCCACTTTTCCTATTTTAATATTTTTGAATTTATATTCTCAATTCAAACTCTATTATCTGCAAACAAATCTTCTATTTTCCCAGCTACAGCTTCTCCCAGTGAGTTTCTGATTGGATCAAATAGAATATCTGGAGTCGGATCAATCCTACCTTCTTTTTCTGCTTTGTCTGCAGCCTCTAAAAGACCTTTGTACATTGAGATTCTAAGATCAGCAAATATATTTATCTTTGCAATTCCATTTTTTATAGATTCCTGGACCTGCTCTACTGGTGTGCCTGAACCTCCATGCAGCACAAGTGGAACTGAACTGATTTTATTTATCTCTTTTAAGCGTTCAATATTTAATTCTGGTTCAGATTCATAAACACCATGAGCTGTACCAATTGAAACCGCCAGTGCATCAACATTTGTTTTTTCGATAAAAGTCTTGACATCTTCTGCTTTTGTAAGCTGAGAATCTCCTTCTTTACTTCCATCAAGATTCATTCCACCTACATGACCTAATTCAGCTTCAACTGTAACTCCTTTAGCATGAGCATATTCTACTACTTCTTTTGTGTTCTTGATATTTTCTTCAAAGGGAAGTTGAGAGCCATCATACATTACAGAACTAAAACCATTGTCAATAGCTTTTTTTATAAAATCCAGATCTTCTGCATGATCAAGATGCAGCACAATTGGTATATCATACTCAGGTGCTACTTTATTGATCAGACCGGCAATATAGCTAAAGCCTTTGCCTTCTAAATCATGTCTTAAAGACATTAAAATAACAGGAGAATTCTTTTTTTCTGCAGTATCTAAAATTGTCCTGATCATAAAATCTTCAATACAATCAAATGCTGGAACTGCATAACCTTCTTTTCTTGCTTTGGGAAGTACTTCATTTAAATTTGTCAGCATAATTATCAATCTCCTTGATTAATTATTTTGCATTAATATTAGACCTGTTAAAATTTGTTTTTAAAAAAATATAAAAATTTTGATGGATTTTTGGTAATATTTTATTATTAATACCTGTTTTCTCTCTTATTTAAATTATCTCGTTATTACGAGAAAACAGGTTAAAGTCAATTAAGCAGTCAACTAATTAAGGTTCTTGTTAGTTGAGTAATTTATCAACATTATTTCTTATTTCATAGTTAGCGTTAAATATACCCGCTAGAGCTGGATGTAAATGCTTATATACTCTTTCATAGTATTCTTCATAGATTTCGTTTATCTTTGGATCTGGCTCAACTTTGTCAATAAGTTCTAATTTTTCTTTTGCAACTTCATAACTTTCAAATAACCCAACACCATTACCGGCAATATAAGCTGAACCTACCTCAGCACTTACATGGCCGCCAATGTAGACAACATTCATGTTTAAAGTATTAGCCAGAATTTCTCTCAACAGCTTACTTTTTGCCATACCACCTGTTACAACCATATCTTCTCCAATTTCAGTACCGGATGCTCTAATATATTTTAAGCTATCCAGTAGAGCATAAGCAACAGATTCAAGGCCAGCTCTAAATACATTCGCTCTGGTGTGATCTGTGGAAAGACCAAAAATAACTCCTCTTGCTCTTGCATCCCAAACTGGAGATCTTTCACCTGCAAAATAAGGTAGGATAGTTAATCCATCTGAACCCGGATTAATTTCTGCCGCTTCTTCATTCATTTTGACATAGGCATCATCATCTTCATGTGCCATGACATTTTCTCTTATCCACTTATAAACTCCACCAGTAAAAGCCGGTGCTGCACTAGTTAGATACATATCGGGATAGCCTGGAGCAGGTGTAACCAACATATTTTCAGCAAAATCATCTGATTTTCCTAAAAAGCCCCAAACAGCTGATGTACCAAGTGCTACAACATTTTCTCCAACTTCACTAATACCAGCAGCCATTACACTTGCAAAAGCATCTCCTGCTCCAGCAACAACTGGTATTCCTGGCTCTAAACCTGTTTCTTCACTTATTTCTGGAAGCGTTTCTCCAATTACCTCTTCCGGTCTAACCAAATCAGGCATCTTATCAATATCTAAACCTAGAGCTTCAAACATCTCAGGATCCCACTGTTTTTTGCGAATATCAAAACCAATACCTGTACAAGCTGCCTGAGTATAGTCCATACATACTGTTCCCGTAATTTTATTGAGAACATAATCTTTGATATTTACAAACTTATCTGCTTTACCATAGATTCCAGGTTCTTTATTTTTCAGCCAGAGTAGTTCTACCAGCCCATAATATGGGTCAACTGTATTTCCACTTAGTTCGAAAACTTTGTCAACACCAATATTATCTTTTATCCATTCATCTTCTTCAGTACCTCTTCTGTCAAGCCAGAGAATTGCCGGATATAAAGCTTCTCCATCTTTATCTATCGGTAAAATATCAGGTGTTAAACCACTAATTCCCAAACCAACAATTTCTCCATTTTTTTCTTTAACCCAATCTGCTGCTTCTTTAACCACTTCACAAAAACTGTCCCAATAAACTTCTGCTTCCTGCTCAGCCCAACCCGCTTTGGGTATATTATAACCATGGTCGGTATAAGATGAGTTTTCAAATTCTCCCTCTTCATTAATAATTGCCGCTCTTGCACCACCAGTACCTATGTCTACTCCTAATACATACTTCATATAATTTTCCCTCCTAATTTTGATATATGTTAATTGCTAAAAATAGCAAAATTTAAAATCTTATTTCAGTAAATTATCTTAATTGGCAAAGTGATTTCTTGCTGTTTATTTTCACTCCTCATTAACTTTAAGGTTAAAAATAAACATAAAAACCCCACTTTAGAACAACAGAAAATTTCCTATTGTCTAAAAGCGGGGTTTCTTATCACATACCCTTTTGGTTGATTTTGTTTTGGTTAATTAAAATTAAAAAGCTATTTTTTTAATATTTTGTTTTAGTATTTTGAAAATTTAGATTAAGAAAAATCAGATATAATCAAATTAAGGCCACAAATCTTTACTGCTTGTAGTCAATCCGTCAAGCCCTGCATCAAATATCTCATTGACAAGTTCTCTATTATCAATATAACCAGCTGCCAGTAAAGGAATATCTGGATTTTCTCTCCTGATATCTTCTCTGACCTTCAAAGCCAGTGGTGAAGGTAGTAATTCACAGGCATCAGGATTTGAACTTCTCAAACTTTCAAGCGCAAAATCAGTTGACATTGAGTCCATAAAAAAGAAACGCTGAATCGCATAAAGACCTTCTTTTTTAGCCATGCTAATCGTCTGGGGATTTGTTGAAAATAATCCATCTACTTGAAAAGAGTTTTTTAATAATTTTATTCCAGTCTGATCTGATTTAAAACCACCTATTAATTTGGTGTGAACAAAAACAAATTTGCCCTCTTTATGACAGGTTTTAGTAATAGACTTTAGGTTGCCAATATGAACATTGGATAAATAAATGGCAGGTGCAGAACTCTTAAGAGCTTCATTAAGATCCCTTAGTTTTTTTACAGATGGGATAATTATTTTATCAGAAAAAATCTCCTCAACTCTTTTTTTGCTCATTTTAATTTCTTTCACAACCTTTTATTGTTTTTCACTTTTTCTTTTATTTTTTATCACATTTTTAATTATAGCATTAAATTTGAAGAAAGTCAAAAGAATATGATGGTAATTTGCGATTTTTTAATTAATATTCTGAATTTTTTCTTTTTTTATTCAGGCTGCTGATCAA